>JASLYX010000002.1 GCA_030739585.1 Candidatus Bathyarchaeota archaeon | reverse complement strand
CTCAAAGATATCCGCTACATGACCAACAGAAACCTCCTCAACAATATCAACAACCGTATCTAACTGCAGCTCCTCAAAGATATCCGCTACATGACCAACAGAAACCTCCTCAACAATATCAACAACCGTATCTAACTGCAGCTCCTCAACAATATCAACAACCGCGTCTACTATCATCTCATCAAAGACATCCGCCACAGTCTCAACAGAAACCTCCTCAATAACATCAACAACCGTATCTACCTCCATCGTCTCAAAGATATCCGCTACATGACCAACAGAAACATCCTCAACAATACCAGCAACCGCAACTACCTCCATCGCTTCAAAGATATCAGAGGCAGTCTCAACAGAAACCTCCTCAACAATATTTGCAGCCTCATCCATCTCCATCACCTCAAAGACATCCGCCACAGTCTCGATGGACACTTCATCAATAACATTAACAACTGTATCTACATCCATCATCCCAAAGACATCCGCCACAGTCTCAACAGAAATCTCCTCAACAATACCAGCAACCGTACCTACCTCCATCGCTTCAAAGAGATCAGAGGCAGTCTCAACAGAAACATCCTCAACAATATCCGCAACAAACTCTGTATCCATATCTTCTAACAAATCAGCAGCATCTGCAGGATCAAGATCTTCCATTATAGTAGCTGCATCCTCAGGGTCAAGATCCTCAATATCAACTGAGGCCGGTGGAGGAGGAAAATATTGAGGCACAGGACTGGTTAGGTAAAAACTTGTAACAGCCAACTGTTTAGTAACTTGGTCTTTAACGATAATTCGATATAAACCGGGTGAAAGAGAATCTGTAGTATTCCAGCGCGGGTTTGTATAGCTACCAACTGTGCTTACCTTTGTTTGCCAGTAGTCTATAGGATTCCCTGAAGGATTATTGACCTGGAGAAGCAAAAAAGAGGTAGCTGAGGCACCGGAAACGGTCATAGTTACGCGCTCTCCAATAGTATAGGAAAACTTTGTAGTTGATACACTCATCGCAGCATACACACTTGGAGTGAATACTGAGAGAGACACCAAAACTAACAACGTCGCCGAAAAAAGTTTCCGATTCATTTCACTAACACCTTAAGATGTGACCGTGAAGGAGGTGGAATACCCGCTGTTGTCAGCCAAGATGACACCATCTGGAAGCCAATCGCTCCAAATATACACATAAGCGGTATAACTACCGGTGTCAGCAGTGTCATCTATCAGAAAACCGACACCTCTAGAAAGAATTTCCTCCGAGGAAATTGAGTCAGCTACGAATCCATGAAAAACCGATTGACCATTATAAACAACTCGAACAAGAAGAAGATATGACGTAGAATTGCCAGTGTCCCAGTAGTTATAGGAAGACCGATAGAGGTATTGTGTCGCTCGCTCTACCGAAACATTCAGCATAAACATACTTCCCCTAGCAAAAGAGGTTTGAACCGTTCCATTAACATCCGACGCAAAAACAGAATTTATATGAATAGGATAATCTTCGGAGGGGGCAATAAAAGCCCACAATGCAGAAAAGTATCCCGTAAGAGAAAACAAAATCATTCCTGAAATTAGTAGAAACCCAATAAATCGCTTAGCATCGATATTTAATACTAATTCTGTGTCACTTGACATCGTAAGCATAGGACAAAACACTTTCCATCATTTAATAATTATGGTTTTATAATGGGCATATTTATGATCTTTTTAAGTTAAAAGATATTTTCGAGGGAGTACTATGTACAACAGCATAAAGTATCACGTAAACTCACTATAGTAAAGCATTAAGACACTTTGCTGTTTCTGTTATAGCTTCCAAACTGGATAATTCGGCTCTCCAACCTTTTGAATGTAATAAAGTTATATCCAACTGCATTTTTTTTACATCACCTTTCCATCCACGCCCTCCACTAACGCCCCCGGTAGTATAAATTTCCACATCTTCAAAACCAACAACATCAACGACAGCACTTGCTAGCGATAGCACATCTACACGAGTATTAGAGCCAATATTATATATCCTAATTTGATGGCCAAGATTATCCAATCCAGCCATTACACCCGTAATACAATCATCAACATAGAGATATGATTTAGTTTGTGTACCATCCCCGAGAACCTCAAGACGAGAAGGAGTCTCCTTCAGCTTTGTAACAAAATCATAGATTACACCATGATTACTCCTAGGCCCAATAACATTGGCAAATCGATAGACTACGCAACCAAATTCATACATAGAGGCATACGCCATAGAGAGGGCTTCCGACGCTAATTTAGAGGCCCCGTAATGTGAAATGGGCATTAAAGGAGCATAGGTCTCGGGAGTAGGGATCACAGAAGGTTCACCGTATACAGTAGAAGTCGAAGCGAATACATATCGCTTAACTCCTCCAGACTCACGTATACATTCCAATAGATTGTATGTCCCTTGAATATTCTGTTTAAAATGGTCAGTAGGACTAGCGTTTTCACTTCGAACCTCAGGATTAGCAGCCAGATGAAAAACGGTATCGCAACCCTCAAGAGCTTCAGAAATATGTTCCTTGTTAAGAATATCTCCTTGAAATACCGTAAGGCGAGGGGAGGTCAACCACGCGGAAATATTATTTAGATCTCCGGAACTCAGGTTATCTAGAACGTGGACAGTCTCACCTAATTCCATCATTAAATCCACGAGATGGCTACCTATGAAACCGGCTCCCCCAGTAATCAGACATGTCATATAAGGGGGTATTTAGTGCCTAGATATTTGATTATGTCGAATATTTCATGAAATAGAGTAGTCCAAGTATCCATAGTTTTAATTAAATGATAGATAGGAACGAACTCCATAATGTAAAAAAAGAGAGAGGCCTTCCAATAGAATCACGCGTCATATTACCGCATGAGTTTCCACCGATATTAAAAAAAATACGTTCGATAAACAACAACAAAAAGATTAACAGGTTAGCTCATTGATTCAGGCAATATTTTCAGCATTTTTTGACCATATTTACTAAATCGTTATAATTCCAAACAATCAACATACTATAATGAATACTACTATTGCTTAAATTAAAGTAAGAAAAAGATAAAATAACTAAAGATACACGTTCTCGATGATCCTGAAAAACCCTTTCTTAGAATAAGACCTAAGAGACTTTCCCTAGGTGGACCTCCGTCATGTCTCAGATGACGAGAGAATGCCCGTTAGAGCAGTAATAGTTGGTCTTCCCCTCAATATTGACGGTGAAGTCACCTTAGCCCTCTATTATCTCCTAGCAGCGAAAGTTGCATACCACCATGTTTGATCCTCCTCGCGTTGGGTCGGTTCAGACAATGCCAAACCAGAATTGAGATTTTAGACTGAGACTATAATAGATCTTGCGTCATCGGGTCCCTCGGATAGAAAAATATAGACGGCGGTCGCGATGATACCAAGTCCCCCAAGTACAGCACCCAGGGGATCCCATCCATAGTAGATAAGCACAAGGCCACCAACGCTGGTCCCAAGAGCGTAGCCAAGGCATGAAGAGGCCGTATGCATAGACATCATGGAGCCTCGTGCACCGGGAAGCTGTTCAAGGCTGAGACTGGCAGATGTCGAGTACTGAATCGCGGCGAAGAGGTGAGCTAGCATGACTGAGGCTACAGTCCACCAAACGCCAGGGAGGATTGGGTACAAGACAGTGAAAAAAGTAAAGACAAGGATTGAGGAGATCGTTGCTCTCTTACGTCCAAGCCTTTCCGCAATCCATCCGTTGGCTAAGCTGCCGATAAAAAAGAATCCAGATGATATGGAAAATATCGTGGAAGCGAGCCCCGGAGAGAGCAGAAGAACTTCCTTGAGATAGGAGAGGCTGAAGAGATAAATCCCCTGGCTCATGGCCGATGCCAGCAGGTTACCTACGAGGCATGCTAGCGCAGACCTGTTCGAAGTAATGGCACTAAATCCAGACATGAGATTAGCATCCTTTATCTGGCTTACCACATTCTGGGATGGAATCCCCCTGAAGGCGAGAACCAACCCAATTAGAGGAAGGACCATCGCATATCCCAAGAAAGCCGCCCTCCACCCCCATTTTAGCCCAATGTACCCCACGGTAAATCCCCCCATGATGAACGTTAGGCTCCCTCCAGCCCCCATCCAGCCAATGACCATAGATCTCTTACTTATGGGATAATAGTAAGCCACTAGGGTTCTCACCATGGGCTCCACCAGTGAGATCCCTATCCCTGTTATAGCATAGAAGACAGTCAGTGATTCAACATTTGGCGCCAATCCGCTTCCAAGGGACGAAATGCCCAAGAACGAGAGACCAGCTAGGAGCAGGGCCTTGGCTTTGAATCGAACGCTTAGGGCAACCATCGCGATAGCCGAAAAGAACCCCACTAATGACCCTAGGGTTCGCATCTGGGCCATCACCCCGACAGGTTGATCGAATGTGAGCCCAATCTCAACAAGAAGAAGGATGGAGACAACGGAATTAGGGTATGTGGAGAAGATTGAAAGGAAGAGGGAAGTCACGATCCAGCGGCTCCGCTTCACCTCTCCCAAATCCTCATTATCACGCATGTTCTTTTCTCCTTGAAATTGCTATGAACTATTAAACGTACAAACCTTTTACATTTTTGACACCATCAGAGCTGAAAGAGGTCTAACAATAAAGGTGTACAAGAAGAGAGTATGTTCATCCTCACTTGTGTGCGAGTGCAAGGAGCGACACTTTTGCCTCGGAGATATGAAGAACTTGAACAAGGGTTTACGGACGTTGAATAGTTACCTGTTCCATTACAAGACTAATCTCTACTAAAACAAAGATGTCTGTTCTTTAAATGTACGATGAACGCACATAAGTAACTAAGAGAATTATTGAGGTCACCAAAGCACATATCGGTATGCTTGGTTATGGTCGGAGATATCCCCCTAGGGAGGGACTCGTAGTCAATGTCCCTGAGGAGTAGGAGCTAAAAATCTTTGGCATTTTTAGTGGTCCTTTAGTCTCTACATCGGGGATCACATATTTCAAAGCCATGTTTAAGGTCCTTATAAATCTCTTATCTTATTCACGGATGTAGACGATACTAGGAGGAGATTGAATGGACCTCTTTTTATTATCCAATTAATATTCTCATGAAATTGAGTTAATGGACGATCTGCATTGCTCTGAGACAGAAAAAAATCTGCTGAAATCATTCGCAGGGGAGAGTCAGGCGCGGAACAGGTACACATTTTTCGCTAATGTCGCCAAGGCTGAGGGATACCATCAGATCGCTGGAATCTTCGTGGACTCGGCAAGAAACGAAAAGGAGTAACACTGAGATCTTCTTCAATCATCTCCTAGGCAGCAACGTTGAGATCACGGCCCAATACCCCGCTGGAAGGATAGGGAATACGGCAGAGAACCTTCTGGCTGAGCAGAGGGGGAGAAGCTGGAAGGGGGGGCACTCTCTACCCAGGATTTAAGGAAATCGCGAGGCAAGAGGGATTTGGGAGGGTAGACGAGGCCTTCGAGGAGATCGGCGATGTCGAGGAACGGCATGAAATAAGGTTTAGGAAGCTCCTAGACAACGTGCTGAAGGGGATAGTGTTCAAAAGAGACGCAATAGTCCTCTGGAAATGCCGGAACTGTGGTTATATCCACCTCGAAGAAGAGCCTCCAGACACCTGCCCTGCTTGCAAACATTCTCAAGGATACTACGAGTTGTTAGACGAAAACCATTAACTAACCCCTGTACGCTGGTTTTCCAGCGCCTACCAGTGCGATTCTGGATCACTCTAGGATCCTCGCCTCGAGTAAAACTTCCAAGGAGTCAGCCCTTTTCTGGATGAGCTCCCTGATGGGAAGACCATAGGGGCATCTATCCTCGCACTCTGCGCATTCTGAGCAGGTTCGAGTCACCTCAATTACGTCAATCAACCTCTCCTCCATACCGGACCTCCATCCCATCCTCTTTAGCGTCTGGCTCTCAGCCCTTAGCACATAGCTTATGGGGATATCCTGCTGGCAGGGCTGGCAGTAGTTGCAGGCCCGGCAGAACTGGACACCCAATTCCGCCCTGTCTATCTCAATCAGGGCGTTGTCCTCCAGGCTGAGGTTCAGAGAACCGGTAGCAACGGCGTGGTTTTCCTCCAACTCGCCGATAGTCATCATCCCAGGGATGACGACGTCAACATTCTCGCTCCCAAGGACAAATCTAAGGGCAGCATTGACATTGGTGAAGGCGCCACCACCAAAGGGTTTCATAACAATAGTTCCCACATTCATATTTCGGCACAGTGGGAGGAGTCTCTCCTGAGGGATCGGGGTGAGATAGTTGAAGGGAATCATCATAGTCTCGAAGATGTCTTCCTCAATGATCTCGATGCAAATCCCCGGGTCGTGGCTAGTGATTCCCAGATGCTCGATCTGACCTCTGTCCTTAGCCCGGTAAAGTGCCGTTAGGGCACCACCGGGACCCTTAATCTCCGCCCAAGCTTCCGGGCTGGAAACATTATGGAGCTGGTAAACATCAACCCGATCAGTACGGAGGTTCCCCAAGCTGGTCTCGAGATCTGCCTCCAACCCCTCTGCGGTCCTGCGGCCAGACTTTGTGGCAAAAATGACATCATCTCTGACATCCTTAAGAGCCTTGCCGATTCGCTCCTCACTTACGGTGTAGCCCCTGGCCGTGTCGAAGTAGTTAACCCCAAGATCGTAGCAGCGACGGACTACGGCAACTGCCTCATCTTCAGTTACACGTTGAATGGGGATTCCTCCGAATCCGAAGGGATTGACCTTAAGACCTGTCCTGCCGAGGACGACATGGTTCATAAAGAAGATTCTAGAGTTTGAGCTGATAAGGTTTCACGCGTGCACCTCAGTCATAATCAAAGAGCTCGCATGCGTGAAACTCCCAGATACCTAGACTCTAGCCTTTGACTATCCGATAAATATCTAGAATACCTTAAAACTCCTGGGCCAGTCTATTGAAAAGGAGATTGAAAATGCTGAGACTCATGCTTGTAGGATGTGGGAACCGGGGGAGAAAATGGGCGAGAGTCGTGAAGGCGAACCTAGACTGCGAAATAGCAGCCTATGTGGACATTGATCCTAAGGCCTTGATCAGAGTCAAGAAAGAGTGCGACGGTAAAGACGTCCTCAGTTTCACGGATTACACTGAAGCCGCGGAAAATGTGGATATTGACGCCGCCATCATCGTCACTCCACCACAGTACCATCACGAGCAGGCCATTTACCTCCTTGAAAAAGGCCTCCACCTGATCGTCGAGAAGCCTCTTACCGAGGATTTTGAGACTAGCCTAGAGATCGTGAAGCTTGCCGAAGCAAAGGGACTAAACCTCACGGTCGGGATGCAGTTCAGATACATGCCGATAACACTGGCGTACAGGGAACTCTTTGAGAGGGGAGACTTGGGTAGGCCCAGCTTCTCCCAATTCTCATACATCCGAACCAGAAATCCCATCAGCTACAAGGGTCGGATACTAAACCAGTACTGTAACGATATGGCCCACACCTTCCTCCTAGAGCAGGCCATTCACCATATAGACCTCATCCGCTTCGTCTACTCCTCAGACGTTGAGTGGGTCCAATCCCATGAGTGGAACCCCGCAGACTGGGGGTTTAACCCCTATAAGCAAGACCCCAACGTCTCCATTCTCCTCAATCTCAAGAATGGAATGCATGTCAACTATATTGGCACATGGATCTCTGGGAATAGCGGGATGACGGAGGGTATCGACTTTAGATGGCGCACCGATCTTGAGAGGGGAATCATTATCCAAAAGACACTATTCGGAGAAGACGGTATCTATAAGGCCCTTCGGGACGACATTGCGCTTACCAAACTGGAGACGGGGCCTATCGAGCCATTCTATACAGACACAGTAGGGCTCCTCGACGAGTTTGTTGGATGCCTCAAGAACGGGAGGCCCCCTAAGACCAGTGGGAAGGACCACCTAAAGACCCTCTCAGTGATATTGGCAAGCATAGAGTCAGCAGTCATGGGAAAGAAGGTCTACATAGAAGAATTCATGAAGGGACTTGGACTCCCCAAGGAACTAACGCGCTAAACCCGGCCCAAGCTGGGCTCCGTCCCTTTTCTAGATATATATGATTCAACAGCATAGATTATATCGGTCCAAGAGAGTGAAAATTTGACGAAATTCAGCGTAGGTCCCATTGCCGTGGAGAGGGGAACAAAGGAATATGGCACCATCCCCGTGACCACGATGTCAACGGGCTTCAAGATAGAGGTACCGATCCATATCATCGCAGGGAGGGAGCCTGGGCCAACTGTGACACTTATCCCAATGCTCCATGGTCATGAGTTTAGCGTCATAGATGTCATCTTTGAGGCCTTGAAGCGGGTGAATCCTCGACACCTGAAGGGGAACATCATCGCGACCACTGTGACCAATCCCCTGGCGTTCCAGATGGGCACCCGGTCCTCTTGGTTTGATGGGCAGTGGGGGCCCATTAACGACCTAAACAGGGCCTTCCCCGGGAATCCTCAAGGCTGGATCGTAGAACGGATTGCTTACCAGATCTCAGAGCATATTATCCCCGTCTCCGACGTCATTCTAGACTTCCATGGTGAATCAACCCACAAATTCGCCGCCGCGTACTACGCCTACCGTCATGACTCTCCGGGCAAGCTGGGAAAGGAGGCGGACAAAGTCACTAGGGACCTAGGGCTCGAGATCATCGTGGACATAGGGAGCCCCCAACCCGGCTCAATAATAGGGTACGCCCGGAGCCAGGGCAAGGTCGGGGTTGGAATTGAAGTCTGCGACTTTTGGGGCCTCGAGGGGGAGACGAGGGTGGATGAGCCCAGGCGCACTATAACAGAGGCAGGTCTCACCTGCATCACGAACAGCTTGAAGAACCTCGATATGATAGAGGGAGAGATTAAGCTGCCCCGGAGGCAGGTCGTCCTCGAAGCAGGCTATACGGGGGTTACACCCGAGTCAGGGGGGCTCCTCTGCCCCGGGGTAACCCGGGAGGATATCGGCAGGGTCTATGAAAAGGATAAGTCTCTTGGGGAGGTTATCAACCCCTATACTTTCGAGGTCCTCGACAATCTCCAGATGCCCTACGAGGAGTCTGTGGTCCTCGCCGTCAAGGACTGGCGGCCCTTCACTCATATCGAGCCTGGAGGTAGCGACGTTGCCTTTGAAGTCTCTGACTGGAACAAAAAAAGGTGGATTACTCGATCCGCGGAGGAAGGGACTATCATTGACTGATAGTTTCAATATCGGCCACCTCTCCGTCCCCGCAGGATCCAGAGGCTACGGAGCCCTCCCAGTGGCAAAAATGTCCAGCGGATTCATGATTAACATCCCCATGCACGTCATCACCGGGGACCCGGCTGGACCTGTGCTTTGCGTTATGGCCTGTGTGCACGCCCATGAATATACCTCAATCGACACCATTCGCCAGCTGGTGATGAACACGGATCCTAGAGGAATCTCGGGGACAATCATCGCAATCCCGGTGGTCAATACTATGGCGTTCTCCATGGCGAGCCGGGGCAACTGGTTCGACGGCATGTGGGGGCCTAGTGGAGACCTAGGAAGGGCCGCGCCCGGGAACCCTAGAGGCTGGATTGTAGAGAGGATCGCCCAAGTCCTCACCAACGAGGTAGTCCCAAAGACCGAGGTCATGATCGACTTCCACGGAGAGGCCCCTAACCGGAGGAATTTCATTTACTATCCTTACATCCGGATGGGGAATAAGGGGTACTCTCAGGAGTACCGAAGATATGTGGAGAACCTTGGCACCGACTTAATGGTCGAGGTAGAGTCCTCTGGGGAAGGGGCGACCACGGGCCAGATGCTAGAGATGGGAAAAATTGGCATCGAGGTGGAGATCAGCGACTTTTATGGGCTAGGAGAAGAGAATCGGGGTATCCTCAAGAGGACTGCCACCGAAATTGGGGTGACATGTATAGAAAACACTATGAAAAAGATGGGAATGATTGACGGAGAGCCCCTGAAGCCTCAGAGACAGGTGGTGTTAAAAGGATACGCCCAAGTCTCTCCGGCGAATGGGGGGCTCATGAGACCAGAGGTCTCCAAGCGGGACCTAGGACGAGTAATAGAAGGGGGAGAGGTCATCGCAAGAGTCTACGATCCGTATAACCTGGAGATGATTGAGGAGCTGGTAGCCCCCTTCGAGGAGACTATGCTTTTAGCAGTCAAGGAGGGGACTCCATTCTATCAAGTAGAGCCAGCCGGATGTGATGCCTCTGGGTTCGAGGTTTGCGATTGGAGTGAAGCGGTCTGGTTGAACACATAGTAGACCCTCCTCAAAAAAAACATGGGTAATAGCTGGGTTACACCTAGGGCCAGAGCCCTTTTTCCGTTACTCCTTTCCACCAGTTGATATAGGCCTTAATCCCGCGTGGTAAGTCATACTTGGGCTCAAAACCCAGCTCTTTGCGGGCTTTTTCGATATTCAAGGGGCCCCGGCGGATTCCCACGTTATCTGGGAAGTCGGCGTCCTCATTGTCCTCTACCTCCTCCCACTCAAAGTCGACCCCGGGCACACTTTGGATTGTAGTTAGTATATCCTTGAGACTTGAGTCGATCCCACATGTGACGTTATAGACTGAGCTCAATGGCGCCGGGGCCGTTAATCCGGATATGATGCACCTTGCAGTATCCATGGCGAATGTCCAGTCTCTGGTATATTCAAGCTCCCTGACCCGGAGCCTATCTCTCCCCTTGGTGAGGATCAGCTCAAGGAGCCTGTGGATGGGGCCCATGCGTTGTCTGGAGGATGTAGGTCTCTCCATACACCCATAGGGGGCGCCGACCCGCATACTGGTGGTGGTCATCGGGAAGAGGCTGCAATAGTACTCAGTAAGGCGCTCGCATGCTATCTTTGTGGTACGGTAGAACCCGCTCGCCTGGAGGTACGGAGTGGGGGACGACTCCAGTACGGATTCGTCAGGGTTCCCGGAACTACCATAGACTCCGGAGGAGGAGATGTAAATGTACCTACCCACAGCAGCCTCTTTTGCGAGCTCCAGAGTGTTCACGGTCCCCATGAGATTGGACTCGAGAATGTCTCTCGACCTTGTCTGCTCCAGATCCCTAGAGGCGGGGGTGAATACGGCTGCGTGGATAATGCCCCAGATATCATAATCTTCAGCGAGATTCATCACGGCCTCAGAGTCCCTCAGGTCGCAGGTTATCCAGGCAACTCTATTACCAACGACCCCAAGATAATCATTGACTAAAGGTCCGGGCCCGCCCTCCCTTCGAGTAGTCCCTAGGACGCTATAGCCTTTCTCGGCAAGGCATCGAACTATGTTAGCCCCTATAAACCCGGAGGCGCCGCTCACTAGGACCTTGGATCCATCACCTTTCATGAGCAAAACCCAAGGAAAAGGCTGGGAGAAGCTGCGGTGGGCTACTTTTTCTCCCGGAGCGTGATGGTCTGTTGGCCGTGCCTACCGATATTCCTGCCCACCTCGTTGAGCTTTTCTAGGTCTTTAGTGATCTCGGCAAAGATGTATGTTGGTTCAACACCCTCAGGGGGACCGTAGAACCTGGTCTTGCCGTAACTAATGAAGACCCCGTTGCCCACGGGATAAAAGCCCACGTCTCCGGGGCATCCATAGATGCTAGGGTTTTCACTATAGTCCGGAAAGTTAGCAGTGGGCCAGAGGCCATAATCCTCTGCCATCTTTTTCAGGGTGGGGCTGTGGATCTGAAACCCGCTGCCCGACCAGAACTGGTGGTATGTTATATCCTCATAGGGAAGGATGCTGAGGATGCCCGCGCAGGTTTTGGGGGCCTTATGGTCCAGCAGCCTCGCTGTGAACACCACATCTCCAATCTGGATCTCTATTTCTTTTCCCGATGGCTCAGCCATTGCTAAGGGTACGTCTACCGGTGCCATTACATTTCACCATTCTAGATAGTGATTCAAAGTATTAGAGTTTACAGGTAAGGATTTTCCAGCTGGAAGAGAAAATTCGCGCGCGGGTTGCAAAAAGAGTATAAGTGACTATTTGTTCGCTCTGCCTTTTCTCCGTTTACCTTTTCTGCCTTTTCGGTTCACGAGATATCCATTCTTAAGCATCCACTTGATATTCTCATCCGTTTTCTCCTCTGGGGTGTAGCCATAGAGCTCCTTGGATCGTTCTATGACCAGGGACGTGGTTTGTTTAAGATCTTTTTCAGCAGTCAGTCTGACTCACTTGAAGTTTCATGCTGCTGGGTCCCATATAAATAGGGGTGTTCTTGAGGGGGTTTCTGAGTGGACATGTTTAATATTGTTAAAGGTCATGGTACAGCGCGCTCCTCGACAGATATTATAATTCTGGAGTTCAGCTTGGGGATGGATTTTGGCTAGGGCTTGAGATGGATTGGAGGGGGTTCTATCCTCAGTCGCGCGCGTAAAACTCTCATAAAAAAAATTATTGACCACTATCTGCGGGCATTTATCGAAATTATCCTTGATGGTGAAGGACGAGGTACTAAATAGGGTCAATGTTACTAGAAATGAAAAAGACTTCTATCAATTGTAGAGACATGCTAAGTAGACCAAACATAGTGAAACAGCATCAATGGATTTCCCTAGCTTTAGAGTAGAATATTAAATGCGGAAGGTGGTTCTGTTACTGTCTGATTGTCAGATTTAAAACAGAAGGACTTCTTACAGGATCCAAATTGAAATTTTCCCGCGTATTAGAGTAAAGGAAAAAGAGCGTATAAAAAATAGGAATTTGCTTTAACGGTTACTCATGTTAATTTAATACAAAGTTTGAAGATAATTAATTCAACCCTTAATCCTTAAAATCATTTTAAGAGGAAAAGACCACAAAAACACTATTCTGAACTACCCCCTAAAAACGATTTGAGATTAACTCCCCCCGCTTATTCAGGTATATTTCAAAGGTCATTCCGGACGATTCCTAAGATAAAAGTAATCAGAAAAATACCCTGAAAGCCGAAGTCGGCCAAGATACTAGGCCAAATATAAAGAGGTGGGTCAAACTCCAATCACAAACTATCAATCTTATTATCACTAACAAAGAAAAATACAGCCGTGTAAAGGCTTCCGATGTCTCCCCTGGGACCAGGTAATATACTGATAAATCGAGCAATTGGGGACCGCGGGCTGAATATCTCGGCCAAAGCCTTGATACTTACACCCCGGTTCCATCAAACCCGTCTTTTACGGGCGCTCTCCACCCGTCTCGATGGCAAAGCCACCAAGTACGGGAAGGCTGTCTATTTTCAGGGCCGGCTTCGAGCTTAGATGCATTCAGCTCTTATCCGAAGAGGCGTAGCTGCCCGGCCTGCCCTGTCGGACAACCGGTACACCAGAGGCCTCAGCGTCTCGTTCCTCTCGTACTAAAGACCCTTTCCCCTCAGACAACCAACACCCCCAACAGATAAAATCCGACCTGTCTCACGACGGTCTAAACCCAGCTCACGATCCCTTTTAATAGGCGAGCAGCCTCACCCTTGGCCCCTCATGCAAGGCCAGGATAGGAAGAGCCGACATCGAGGTACCGAACCGCGAGGTCGATGCGAACTCTCGCCCGCGACAAGCCTGTTATCCCCGGGGTAACTTTTCTGACACTACCGACCCTCATTAATAAGGATACGATAGCTCGTTAAGCCTGGCTTTCACCTCCGGAACTCGTATTGTTGGAGATCCGGTCAGGCTAGCTTTTGCCTTTACACTCTACGGAGGGTTTCTGTCCCCCCTGAGCTAGCCTTTGGGCCCCCTCGATTCCTTTTCAAGGGGGTGCCGCCCCAGCCAAACTGCCCATCTGCCGTTGTCCCGGACAACTAGGCCTCGGTCAGAGAAGCAGCCTTACAAGGGTAGTGTTACATTGGCGCCTCCCACCCCCCCGGAGAGGGGTGCTCATCGGCTCCTACCTACGCTCTGCAAGTAAGGCCACGTCTCAGCGACAGACTGCAGTAAAGCTCCACGGGGTCTTCTTGTCCCGCTGGAGGTCGCTGGACTGTTCGTCCAGCCTGTGGGTTCACCGGGATCTAGGCGGGGACAGTAGGGTCCTCGTGGATCCATTCATGCACGTCGTAACTTACACGACAAGGCATTTGGCTACCTTGAGAGAGTCAGAGTTACTCCCGTCGTTTAGCGGCCCTTCCCCCGGTTGTAATCAGGATTCAGGTACCACCACTGGACAGGATTCAATAGCCGTACGAAAGCTTTCGCTCTAGCGGCTACCTATGTTTTTAGTAAACAGCCGGAACCCCCTTGTCACTGCGACCTACCATTCCCGCTTACGCGAAAACAGTAGGCACCCCTTATACCAAAGATACAGGGCTAATTTGCCGAATTCCCTCGCCTAGAGTGTTTCCGACACGCCTTGGGCTACTCACCCTGGGCACCTGTGTTGGTTCTGGGTACGGATGCGGAGGATCCATCCTCACACGCTTTTCATGGGCTCCAGGGATCGATCGAACCCCCCTAAACGGGGGGCTATTCCTGGTTTCGCCTGGTTCTCACCATTACGGTACTCCCCAGGCTTTGACAGTTAAACAGGGCGACAACCCTGTTCGACCTACCCCGAAGCGTCACGTGTGAGGCTTTGTGTTGCCACGTGTACCTCCACAGTACTGGAATATTAACCAGTTCCCCTTTCGGCCAGTCATGTTAACGCTGGTCTTAGGACCGACTAACTCCAGGCTGACGACGCATTGCCTGGAAACCCTTGCCCTTTCGGCGATCGGGATTCTCACCCGACTCTGCTGCTACTACCGCCGGGATCTGCAATCCCGACCGGTCCACAGGACCTCACGGCCCTGCTTCGGCCCAATCGGGACGCCCTCCTACTGGAGTGCATTATAAAATGCACCTCTGGGGTATCGGAGGCTGGCTTTAGACCCGTCCATCTTCGGGGCCCCAATCCTCGGCGGGTGAGCTGTTACGCTTTCTTTAAAGGTTGGCTGCCTCTAAGCCTACCTCCCCGCTGTTTTAGGATTACGACGCCCTTTGATTTATCACTTAGCCAGCACTTTGGGTCCTTAACCCCAGTCTGGGTTGTCCCCCTCTCGGAGCACGAGCTTAACCCGTGCCTCCCGTTTCCCGAGTTCTACGACGCCGGCGTATTCGGAGTTCAAAAGCGAGGTGAAGGGTTTCCCCTCCGTGCCTCCCGATTGGTGCTCTACCCCGCCGGCAGTCTCACTCGAGACTATGCTGCAACATACTTCGGAGGGAACTAGCTATCACCAGGTTAGATTGGCCTTTTGCCCCTTGCCCCAAGTCAGAGGAACGAATTGCATATCAGTAACCCTTCAGGCCTCCATCAGGCTTTCGCCTGACTTCACCTTGCTCAGGGCAAGATCACCTGGTTTCTAGTCTCATCCGCGTGACTTCGGGCCCTTTAAGACCCAGCGACTCACCTTACGGCTGTTCGCTTTTTGGTTTCCCTAAGCTTACGGGTTTTATACCCTTAGGCTTGCCACGCAAAAGAACTCCCCGGCCCGTGATTCGAAACGGAACATGCGACCCTGGTCCACCACCTCCGTACTGCCAGGTTACCCTGGTTTCCTTCGGGTGGTTTCAACCCTTTCGGGCCGCAACCGTCTGTAACTACCTGATTTCAGGCTCTTTTAACGCCCCTCTCGGGGGGCTTTTCAACTTTCCGTCACCGTACTAGTGCGCTATCGGTCTTGGGGTGTGTTTAGCCTTGGGAGTTAATGTCTCCCAGATTCACGCGCCAGTCTCAAGGCACGCTACTCCGGAAATCGGTCCAATCACTCTCGGCTCACACCTACGGGGCTATCACCCTCTGTGGCGGAGCTTTCCAGAACACCTCGGTTTGACCGAGGAGAGAGAGACCGATCCCATACACCACATTCGCTAAGGCTCTTCGCCTAAGCGTTCGGTTTAGGCTGTTTCCTTTTCGCTCGCCGCTATTCAGGAAATCCCAATTGGTTTCTTTTCCTCCCCCTACTAAGATGTTTCAGTTCAGGGGGTTCCCGCTCCTCACGGAGCGACGGCCGAAGCCGTCAGGAAGTCCTATTCGGGGATCCCCGGATCTATGACTGCATGCGTCTCCCCGGGGCTTATCGCAGCTTGCCACGCCCTTCATCAGCACCCAAGCCAAGCCATCCAACAGGTAGCGTAGTATATCAGCAGATTTTCCCGGTCCCACGGTTGGAGTCGGAAGTCTATACACGGCTTCATTGAGAAATGACCCCCGCTCCAGGGAGTCTATCTCTAGCCCTTCATTCCAAGATCATTATTGTCCGGAATTGCATTTGAGTTTTTTCGGTCGAGCGTAGTCTCCACGACTGTTTTTCTTAGGAGGTGATCCGGCCGCAGGTTCCCCTACGGCCACCTTGTTACGACTTAACCCTCCTTACAAGGCCCAGATTCGACACGGCCAACTTTCGACCATGCCTCATCAAAACCTCATTCGGGTGGTTCGACGGGCAGTGTGTGCAAGGAGCAGGGACGTATTCACCGCCGGATGATGACCGGCGGTTACTAGGCATTCCATGTTCACGAGGGCGGGTTGCAGCCCTCGATCCCAACTGAGATAGTGTTTAGGGATTGGCTCCCCCTCTCGGGGTCGCAGCCCTCTGTCACTACCATTGCAGCCCGCGTGTGGCCCGGGAGATTCGGGGCATACTGACCTGCCGTGGCCCGCACCTTCCTCAGCCTTGTCGGCTGCGGTCCCCCAAGAGTGCTCAGCTATTCTAAAAATACTGTTAGCAACATGGGGCACGGGTCTCGTTCGTTACCTCACTTAAGAGGACACCTCACGGCACGAACTGGCGACGGCCATGCACCACCTCTCAGCTCGTCCAGCAAGACCTTCAACCTGGCCTTCATTCTGCTGTCGCTCCCGGTAAGATTCCCGGCGTTGACTCCAATTAAACCGCAGGCTTCACGCCTGGTGGTGCTCCCCCGCCAATTCCTTTAAGTTTCAGCCTTGCGGCCGTACTCCCCAGGCGGCAGGCTTAATGGCTTCCCTGTGGCACTGAGCCAGCACATGGCCAGCTCAACACCTAGCCTGCATCGTTTACAGCTGGGACTACTCGGGTATCTAATCCGATTCGCTACCCCAGCTTTCGTCCCTCACCGTCAGGCGTGTTCAAGTCAGCAGCCTTCGCCACTGGTGGTCCTCCTGGGATCAATGGATTTCGCCCCTACCCCAGGAATACCGCTGACCTCTCCCACCCTCTAGCTCTGCAGTTACCCTCGCAGCCCAACGCTTAGGACGCTGGATTTAACGAGAGATTTACAAAGCCGGCTACGGACGCTTTAGGCCAAATAATCATCCCCACCACTCGAGGGGCTGGTGTTACCGCGGCGGCTGACACCAGTCTTGCCCCCCTCTTATTCCCACGGCTAGTTATACAGTGGAAAAGCCGCCTTCATCAGGCGGCACTCGAGATAACCCCATCTCACTTTCGTGAATTGTGGAGGTTTCGCGCCTGCTGCGCCCCGTAGGGCCTGGGCCCTTGTCTCAGTGCCCATCTCCGGGCTACCACTCTCATGGCCCGTACCGGTCAAAGGTTTGGTGAGCCATTACCTCACCAACTGCCTGATCGGCCGCAGCCCCATCCTAAGGCGATAACGCAAACATGGATGCGTTACATTTGGGCGTGGTACCATTCCAGGAATCCACACCTATCGGGTATTAACCTCAGTTTCCCAAGGTTGTACCCGTCCTCAGGGTAGGTTAGCTACGTGTTACTGAGCAGTCTGCCACTTCCCGCCATAGTCCGGGTCGTTCGACTAGCATGGCTTAGTCCCATCTCGATAGCAGTGGGGTCCGACGGGATCAATCGGAATTATTGTTCTCGCAAAGCTGAATATATTCGAAATAGTCGGAGGAGACTTCGCTCGACCCATATCCGACCTGAAGGCAGCGAAGCCTCTTCTCAGGTCGTCATTTCTGTTTCCGCTTTTGGAGATCGATCCTTCATTCAGAGGCAAACGCCTCAGTCGGATCGAAGCCGCCATATAGTAGCGGAAGGCTTTCGCCACCCTTCGAAGCACGGAATCTAAATAAAAACATTATGATTTTGGGAAATGTCACTTGATTAACTCTGGAATCAAAATGATGAAAATAAAGGAATTTTTATCCCCCATTATAAGAAAGTATATTGTCGCGAGTGCGAAGTAAACATAAGGAGGAATAAAGTCTATTGTTTTAACTTTCCTTAATTTTACTGAGCTCATTCTTTAAAAATTCTCGATATTTCTCATAAAAACGCGTCTGTAGTTCCAAGGACCCTTGGCTCATCCTTTCCTTCACCGTATGAGTTACGCATAGGATTCGGTCCATTGACTCTTCCGCCACTAATTTTCCAGCAGTAAACATCGATAACCCCAACTTTTGTACTAAGGCAAACTGTCGATCCAGTTGCCTCTGAAATCTCGAATGATCGGATAGGACCTGAATGCCAATGGGAGTGATAATAAATCTACCTCCCTCCGCTTCTTTGATCAATCCATCCCTTAACAGTCTTCCAAGCAAAGGGTAAATCAGCCCAGGTGAGGGACTCCATAATCCATCGCTCTTTTTCTCTGCCTCCATAATAATTCCCTTTCCGGTCATTGGAGCATTATTAATAAGATGTAAAACGTAAAATCTTGTGAATCCTCTGGGAATCTTTCCCTTTACTTTAGACATTGGTCATATACCCACTTATCCAGGTTTTTCATATCGCTAGAGAGTTTAAAAATCTATCGCTAGCGATAAATCTATTTTCCCTATGGTATGAGCGTCATAGTATGCGGTACGCAAGCATTAAGAATTTTATATGTTATTTCGATATATTTTTTTCAAATGTCTCTCAATAAGCCAGATTTATTAACTGAATGTCATATGCTAGTAGATAGAAAATGTATAATGTTGAAATACCTGTGAGGGAAATTAATCTCGGCGAGGAGATGGAAGTCCTCGTCCTCAAGGGTAAAGGCGAAAGTATTATCGGTAGAATGAGAGACGGGCGTGTTATTCTATTCAATAGAGAAAATCCAATTTTTCAGGATCTAAGACCAGGGGTTATGGTGAGGTGCAAAGTGAGTTTCGTCGCCCAAAATTACATTATAGTTGATCCATGTGCTCCTCCTAACACAGGGGTAGAAGCGATAAAATTGGGGTTAGATATGGTATCGGAATGTGATAACTGGGAAATCGCAATATTAAGTCAGGGTTTAAAACATCTTATTGAACAACTTGAAGAGTTAACCTAGGTCATCATGCATAAAATTAGGTTATTGAAATCTTTGTTTGATTGGAAATAGCCAAGCTTTTATTCAAAAAAAAAGAGGAAAAATTGTTTGGGATTATTGTACCTTTGTTATCATTAGGATTCTTATCAAGACTATTTTCAAAAGAATTACCTGGAGTTTAACTCAGCTAACCGCCAGTTACTTTTCCCATTATATCATGTTTTTTCACTAATAGTTTTAGAAAAAAAATTCAGGCATTATCTCAAGAGCTGTCTTCAAGCTCTGCATGCAAAAACGCTCTCATAGGAAATTAAAAACTCAGGATGAATGTAAACGCCACAGAAAAGAAGAATATGTTCGCGTAAAACAATTCCAGAATTGTTCGTACATAGTGATTTAAGGGTCATTCTAGGAAGGCATCCAAGGAATCACCCTGATTGTCGGGTCATGGAGCCCGTTCAGCACTGCGGCATTGAGGAGAAGTGGAGTAAGGGACTCGATCCACTTTGAGTTAATTAAGGGCCCCACCCGGAGTGGGCGAAGATTTGGGATATCCCTGACCAGCTTCGAAACCTTAGCGAGGGCAAGTTTATGATTCCCTGCGATGAGGACATCGACGTTTAGAACCGCGTCTATATTATTCAGGTATGCAGCCGGCACCGTCTGGAATGCAGTGATCACAGGTGATGGCTCTACGATGTCTTGGATCGCTTCTGAGGCAGAGCGCCCCTGGAATCCTGGGTCGTCCCTCTCCTCTAAGGGAGTCCAATAAAATAGCTTCTTCTTTCTTGTCATAGGGACTACTGTGGATACAACGACTTTCTCCGGTGAGAATTGATCCTTGAGGTCTTTAAGGGTTGAGAGGCTATGTTTCGCAGGGAGGGTGATTATGACTACTTCGGAGTCCTTGATCGCCTTAACGTTCATAACGCCTTTGATAGTGCCATGCATTTCGTCAAGGTAAAAGCCCCTGGCAATATTGTTCAGGTTTTTTGCGATGCGCCCTGCCTTTTCGAGGCTCCGGGATCCCAGAAGGATATTATGCTCTAAAGCAAGGCGGATAGTGAGGCCTCGCCCCATATTCCCTGTGCCACCGAGGATGCCGATTTTCATGGATTAAACCCCGTTCAATAAACCGAGAGGGGTCGGAGTGATAATAACATTATCACCAAAGCATTAATTCCCTCTGATCTAGGTTGATATAGCAAGATAAACGGAGGCGAATCGCGCGCGCTAGAAATCGTCTGGTTAAAGGGGATATTCTCTGGAGATACAAGATTAGCTTGGAAAACTTGTAGATAAAAGTGGGGAGGCACCGAAAATATCATTTGATAATGCTGGGAAGGGTTTGGGGCTAAGTGATGGATTAGATTAAGAAAGCACCTTCTTGAAGACCCTGAGATCGTTTGTCCCGAGGATCTTTTTGATTTCATGGTCGGCGTAGCCCCTAGAGATCATGCCACGGGTGAGTTCAGGAAACATTGTGACGTCATCTAACCCTGGAAAGCCGCATCCCCCGTCTAGATCCGAGCCTAGGCCAATGTGGTTGGGGCCAACGAGGTTGACTGCATGATCAAGGTGATCAAGCCAATCATTGAGAGTGACCTTGTAAAGAGTTTCGCGGTTGTTGACGCCTTCCTTGATAAACCCGGCGCAAAAACTGAGGTTCATTACCCCCCCATTATCTGCAAGGGCCTTGATCTGATCATCAGTAAGGTTCCTATGATGGCTACATAAAGCCCTGCAGTTACTGTGAGAAGCTAGAACTGGATCCTGGGAGAGTTCCATAACATCCCAGAACCCTGTTTCGTTAAGATGGCTGATGTCTATGAGCATACCCAGGCGGTTCATCTCCTCAACTACTTCCCGCCCGAATTTTGAGAGATGGCTCCCCGAGTCAGCCCCTGAGCCGTCCCCCAGCTCGTTTCTGGGGAAGTGGGTTAAAGTAAGGGATCTAACCCCAAGCCTATACATCATCCTAAGGGCCCCAATATCCTCCTCTAATGGCTCACCGCCCTCTATAGTGATGATGGCAGCTATCTTTTTGGCTTTTAGTGCGTAGATGATCTCATCATAGTTGGTAGCGAGAGCGATAGTATCAGGGTTCGCCTCGACCTCAGTATAAAAGGCGTCCAGCATTTGGAGAAGACGTCGTAGACGGGCCCTATGATGAGGACTTACATACATCGCAAAGAGGAGGACGTTAACGCCCCCGTCACGTGCTCGGGGAATGTCGATCTGGCCGTCTTTGGACCTCTCGCCCAAAGTCCTCCTTGGGGGTAGCACCCTGGTGCCATTATCGGCGAAGGGGGGCGCTCTGATGATTTGGAGGATAGTGTCGTTATGAGTATCCACCACTACTGAACTTCTATGGATGGCCTTAGCCCTCTCCTCCTGCTCCTGGGTGAGTTTGAACAAGTTTTTACACCTTGAAGACTGTATCTGACTGTTACGGTTTATATCATCATCGAGGACCACGATCAAAATCAGAAGAAAGGCAATAAACAGGCGAGACTCGCATTCCATGGTGGTTAGGATAGTCAACCACTGTCGTGATGATAATTTACATGAGATGAAGCTACATTCTAACGAAGTATTTGGGCTTCTTACTTATACCGACCATGATGCGGAAAAGTTCAGCTACCACCTAGATGACCATATCTTGTAGGCGATGACAGAGGAATAGCCATAGTTGCTCGTCTACCACTAGCATCCAGAAGGTTCAGAAGGAGACAGTAGACTCGGTACAGAGGCAAGAGTTTGTTGATACATACCACCAGACCGGAGATATAATCACAACTGTCTCAATAGATACAAACTAATATTTTCGTTTGTTGCACAGGCGCGATAATAAACCAAAGAAAATTAGATTAAGGGCTCTGCCGGTTCAAAATCAGGAAAATAAGATGAATCTCGGGGGGGGAACAATAGCCTCTATAATTTATGCCATAAATCCAAGCTGCATTTCGTTTAAATTATATGTCGACCATCTCCTAGGGAAATGCCTCAAGTGTACAACTGCCCCTCTTGTAGACGAGAATACACAGTTAACGAATACGTTGATGACAGATTCTGCAGAGACTGTGATACCCTCCTCAGGAGGAAGCGAGGAAAGACGAAAAAAAAGAGGGGTGCGGGATGGCGTTCTTTCTTCCCGTATGAACCATACCCCCAACAGGTGAAACTCATGAATGATGTCGAGGCCGTGGTGGGCAATAAAGGCGTCCTCATGGCCGAGGCGTGCAATGGCTTCGGGAAGACCGTATCCAGCCTGGCCGCGCTCCTCACCTTAGGGCTCCCCATCATTTACGCGACCCGGACCCACGAGCAGGTCCAGCAGGTCCTCGAAGAAGTCTCTAAGATCAACGGGGCGTCAGGGGAGCGGTTCACAGCAGTCAACCTCGCCAGTAGGAGCCACCTCTGCATAAACCCAGATTGCAGTGACCTTCCCCAGGGGGACGCCATAGAGCTCTGCAGGAATCTCAGAGAGTCCAGGGAGTGCCCATGGACCCATGAGATCGATGCTCCACCCAAGAGGATGCCTCCGGTTATGACTAAGAAAATTCTCATATCAACAGGAAAAAGAAAGGGACTTTGCCCCTACTATATTGCAAGGAGGGCTGCCTCTAGCTCTAGGATAGTCGTAGTCCCCTATCCATATGTCTTTGATGGTAATGTGAGGGCAAGCGTCGGCCTCGAGATCCCCGGGAAAATCCTAGTACTGGACGAGGGACACAACCTCGATAAAGTGGGCCAGGATAATATGAGTGATAGCCTCAGCGAGTTCATCCTTAACATGGCGGGGGAGGAGCTTAAAGTTATCAAGGCCCCGACGACCCATATCGTTCACCTTGGAAGGCTGCTCCGTAAGAAAACGAAGGACAGGCCCAAACTACAACAGGCAGAGACCCTCCAAAAGGACTTAGAAACAGCACTAGGGGGGGATCTGGGCTCCATCACAGAGGGCTACTATGACCATGTGCAGAAGATCAGGGCCCACAAGCAAAAGCTTGGAGAG
This sequence comes from Candidatus Bathyarchaeota archaeon, assembly GCA_030739585.1. Taxonomy (NCBI): domain Archaea; kingdom Thermoproteati; phylum Candidatus Bathyarchaeota; species Candidatus Bathyarchaeota archaeon. Next base: position 247,207 of record JASLYX010000002.1, on the reverse strand, counting down.
CCACCAGCAAGTTACCTCAACGGGGTCATTGTCTTTCTAAGCCTCGTTCAGGGAAGCGACAAGTCAAAATATGTCGCTCTCTACCATAAGAACCGCCGAGGGGATGCCACCGTCGACTACAGGTGCTTAGATCCGAGCCTTGCTATCAGACCCATCGTGGAGGCGGCAGCTGGAACCCTCATCATGTCGGGGACCATGTCGCCTCTGGACCTATTCGCGGAGATTCTAGGCCTAGAGAGCACTGAGAAGAAGTCATATCCAATCATCCAGAACCCAGAAAACATCAGAATGTATGTGGATCCTCGGGTCACAACCACCTACAGGGAGAGGACCCCCAAGATGATCTGCGCCATCGGAAGGCGTATTGCCATTGAGCTTACCAAGGTCGACTGCGGGGTCCTCATCTTCTTCCCCCAGAGGGGACTCATGGAAAAGAGCATTAATGAATGGTTAGACAAGGGTATTATCAGGGCCCGCCGGGGTCTCCTCTACCTAGGGAGGAAGCAGCTATTTGTGGAGGGGAGAACCGCGGTCTCTAACAGGGCCTTGGTGACACGGTACAAGCGGGCCGCGGTCTCTCTGAACGGTGCTGTACTATGCGGGGTTTTCCGAGGCCGGAACTCAGAGGGATCCAACTTTCCTGGGGATCAGGCCCGGGGCATCATACTAGTCGGGGTTCCATACGCTAACTATGGGGATCCATTGGTTCAAGCCCAAATCAATTATTATGACAGGCAGGGGGACGGATTGGGGCAGCGCTGGTACACTATGGACGCCTTCAAAGCCGCGAATCAGGCTCTTGGTCGGGGGATCAGAGGCATTGACGACTGGTGCCACTATTGGCTCCTAGACAGGCGGTATCGAAAACAGATCTCCCTCATCTCCCCCTGGGCCCTTGGGGACAGCCCTGAGATCCTCAAGAAGTAACCGTAAAAAAATCTAAATGTCGAATGCCTCTGGCCTGGTCTCGCTCCTATATAGTAGAGTTTAGACAATTAATCTGAACTCCCAGGCTAAGCGATGGAAGCTGATTATGATGATTCTCACAGAAGAGGCCCCTTCGGGGAATACCGCTTGAGTTACGAATGGAGAAGTAAAGTCTCCTGGATAATATATACAATGCCATAATTGTCACCCGCTCGAATCTCTTACAAAGATGAGAAATTATTAGTACCAGAATGAAGCTTTTATGATCGATTCGATGCAAACTGAGATAAAGGGATACGCAGGAAAGTTCTTGCGCGTGGACCTTACCAAAGGAACCCTTGAGGACTGGATCTGGGATGAGGAAGCCTACAGATCATACCTCGGTGGGACAGGCGCTGGGGCTAGGGTGCTCTACGACGAGGTCCCCCTGAATGCTAACTGGTCTGATCCTGAGAATCGAATGGTCATCGCAAGCGGCCCCCTTGGGGGAACCAGTGTAGGGGGCACTGGTACAATCTCACTAGTCACCAAAGGCGCTTTGACTGGCGGTGCTACGTCGGTCCAAGCTAACGGCCTTTTTGGAGCATATATGAAGTTCTCTGGCTTTGATGGTTTGGTGATCCAGGGCGCATCCGACAAATGGACGTATCTTATGCTTAAAGATGGAACGGCCGAGTTAAGGGATGCTTCGGAGATCATGGGACTCGATACATATGAGGTAAGCAACGCCCTTAAGGAGATCCACAATGCTAGAGGGCGGGACGCCGCTGTCCTTTCAATTGGTCCGGCCGGGGAGAATCTAATTCGCTGGGCGGGAGTATTTGTGGACAAGGGACACAGCGCCTCCCATAACGGTACGGGTGCTGTATTGGGATGTAAAAAGCTCAAGGCCATAATTGCTTTTCCCGGTAGTAGAAAGATCAACGTCCACGATCCTAGGACCCTTAAAAAAGTCGCCCAAGAAATGTACGAGGAGGTCGAGTACTTTAAAGGAACCATCGGAGGCGTCGAGACAAATCAAAAGGCGGAAAACAGCACTCTTCCCGTAAAAAATTATACCACCAACCTCTGGGATATCTCAGACGAGAAGATCGATGCCTACGGGGAAATGTATCTGAGGGATACATATCAAGTAGGGAGGGAACCTTGTTGGGGATGTCGCCTTCTCCACTGCGCCTGGATGGAGGTGAAGACTGGTCCTTACGCAGGGATAGTTGAGGAGCCCGAGTACGAGCAGCTTGCAGCCTGGGGCCCAGCAATTGGGGTCGACGATGTCGAGGCCTCCTTTATGCTCAGCGGTCTCACCGACCGCCTCGGCCTTGAGAATAACGAGGCGGGCTGGATAACCGGCTGGCTTATGGAGTGTTTTGAGAAGGGTTGGATCACGGAGGAACAATCCGGGGGATTTAAGATAGCCTGGGGAGATGTCTGGGCAGTTGTAGAGCTTCTCGAGATGATTTCCAAGCGCGAGGGCTTCGGATTACTCCTCGCTGAGGGAATAAAGAGGGCCTCAGAGAAGATCGGTGGTCTTGCAGCTGACGCCGCGATTTACACTATGAAAGGGAATATCCCAAGGGGCCACGATCATAGAACCCGATGGGCCGAAATGTTCGACACCTGTGTGAGCAGCACAAGCACCATTGAGACTCATATGAGCATGATGGGCCCAGACGCCCAGGGACCTGGAAACTGGAAGGTGGTCTCTACAGAGGTTGCGGAAACTAAGGGGTTAATGCAGCTAGACGACTCTACTGGCGCTTGCCGCTTTAACACCGGGATGAATGCAAAGAACCTAGCAGCTGCAATCTCTTCTGCCACAGGCTGGGACTTTACAGGGGAGGAGGGAAGGCGGGTCGGCCTTAGGGCCATCAACCTAATGAGAGCATACAACCTTAGGGCCGGGATAGGTGCAGAGTATGACCGCCCATCGGTCCGATATGGGTCCACCCCGGTCGATGGGCTCACCTCCGGAATCAGTATTCTCCCCCACTGGAACGACATGCTAACGAATTACTACACGTTGATGGGTTGGGACCCAGCAACAGGGATACCCCTTCCCGAGACCCTAGAAGGACTTGGTATCGGCTACGTTAATTCAGACCTCGAAGAACTACGTTAATCCTCTGGGAGAAAAGGATGAAATCCTCGCTCTTTTAAACTAAATGAAATTATTACACTAAAGTGTAGATAAAATCACGTTGGGTGGTTCAAAGAAAGCTGTTTGAGAAATTTACTACAGGATGAAAATCAAAAGGTCATATTTTTGTCCCGGAGCCTCATCTGCATTGTTTATGTCTCCTGGATCCGCTGCCCGATTGTTTTAAGCTCCCCATGCTCTTTGTAACGGATCTTGGTATTCAGCCTCACATTGAGTCCCAGTCGCCTTAGGAAGACGAAAAGGCTCTCCCCGTCGATGCTGTCCTTGATCTTGCCCGATTTGATCCCCTCTACCAGAGTTTGCTCAATCTGGGGCATAACTGTAGAGTACTGGACCTTTGCAGTTTCGTAGACCTCCCAAGCCCTTCCGGAGAACATGGTTTCCAGGATCTCCCGGGGGCTAGGATCCTTGGACTTCTCCGGCTCCTTCTCCGCATTCTCGTCTTGAAGCATCCGCCTCTGGAGTTCCAGCATCCTTAGCCTCTTCAATCGGTCCAGCTCTGCGTCCATTCAGCAGCCTCAAACGACTTTTCCTTAGTCTCAACCTATAAGTTTAAAGGCTCAAGGATAAAGTTTCCTCTGCCGAAGACGATCATCGAAGATATTAGTGAATGCACACTCGAACCATTGCATTTTTCTTTTGGAACACCAAGCCCTCTCTGGATAGCCGCCCAGAAGGATATTGTCATCGCCCTTAATGCTTTAGGCAGGGGATGACTGCTAGGAAGTCAAGAATTTCATATTTATCCCTAAGATGAACACATAATCCTTAATTGATTTCTAGGTACCCCTAACATAGACGACAATGATTCTTGCGTTAAGAGGGAAGGAGCAAAATACTGATAGGAATAGTATCTTTTGGAACGACCTGTAATGATGAGGAATTTTGGTAGGAAAGTTAGGGACATGTGGATATATTTCAAAGCAGGGCATGGGGGCTACCTCGTGTATTCTATGAGTATAATGAATTTCGTTGTGCTCCAGCACAGACTTCTCATCCAATACGTCCCATTCCTTGACAAGTATCTAAACAAGTTGAGCACGTTCGTAGCGTTATTCTTTCTAACGTACATCCCTCTCGCTGTGTTAATGGGGTACTTTGAGTTCAGAAAAGGGGAGATGACAAGGAAACCCATGCTAAATCCTTATATCAGAGACAGAAACGAAGCAACTATTCTCCAGAGCGAGAGTCTTCAGAGCTATTATGATGGAGATATGGACATGGCTAAAGCTAAAATTGAGAAAAGTATTTTTGTTATGAGGAAATGGAGAAAAACAAGATAACCCGCAATCGCAACAAGGATATATAAATGGATTTCAAAAAAAGATAGGAGGCTGTTTCAAGCAAACTAACCAGTAACTGCCAATTTTGAGGAATATTTTTTTGGTACCTATCCATTTTGGAAAAAACGTTATGATCGTTGTGAAATGGCTTGAGAATATTCTGCAATTTAGCAGATAAAATTTCAAAAATTTGCGCTTTTCTGTTTAAATAAAAATGAAAAAAGACATATAACCATATACAATACATAGGAAAACATTATAAATTGAATAAATGTCAGATGGAAAATAACTTAGTCCTTTATGATTAGGATAATCTTTTTCACCACAAATCATAATCAAGTAGAGTAGATATTAAGTAATTTTTTTTATTATCCAATGAAATTAAAATAAATTTTACAAATGAAATATGTGATTTAGTAAGAAAAGAGTTAGTTTTGATGACAAAAAATGTGGATTGAATTTATGAGGGGAATAAAAGAAGCGATAAAAATATGGTATCCAAATATATTTAATGATCGTAGTATTTTTGAGATTGATGTTAGAAAACTTTTTCATGAAGAAAATAGATCCACATGGATTTGGCGGAGAATGTTATAGTCCAAAATGTTTTTCAGAAATCCTTTCAGACCCCGCGATCTCGCATCGAATATACAAGATACCCACTACATGCAGTGTTTTAGTGGTGCACCGCTTTGGCTAATAGATGTGTAGTAATTGGTATTGATGGTGCCACATTCGACATCATTAGACCATTGATCTCAGAGGGGCGTCTACCACACATCTCCAAGTTGATAGCGGGGGGGGTACATGGTGTCCTCCAATCTACAATCCCACCTTCGTCAATTCCAGCATGGCCATCATTCTTGACGGGGATGAACCCGGGTAAACACGGCGTCTATGATTTCTTGAAAAAAGTCCCAGGTAAATATATCGGCGCACTGTCGACTTCTAAAGACCTGAAAAGCCCGACGGTCTATGATATTCTCGGCAAAGGGGGAAAGACAAGTGTCGTGATAAACGTCACAGGTACTTACCCCCCAAAAGTGGTCAGAGGATGTCTCATCTCCGGGTTACTTACACCGCAGGGCGTGAATTATGTCTATCCTGAAATTCTGAAAGAGGAACTGGACGAAATGGGATATAAGGTGTACACGGATATCGGGGGATATGTACGTTCAGAGAAAATTTATCAGGAATTATTAGATTTAGAGATTAAGCGAAAAGAGATTGCGTTATCTCTTATGAATATTTTTAATTGGGAGTTTTTTATGCTCACAATCGTTGGATCAGATACTATTCAGCATAAACTATGGGGAGATAAGGATAAGATAGACGACTATTATTATGAAGTGGACAAAATCGTGGGGGAAGTCCTAGATAAGGTCGAGGATGATCCTAACATTATAATAATGTCAGACCATGGATTTGGATCGTCCGAAAACACTTTTTATATAAATAAATGGCTTGAGGAAATCGGATTACTATCCACTGAAACCACCGATTATGAATCTACAACTAGCTATAAAATCAGGAACTTACGGAAGAAAGAGAGCGGGATTAGTGAAACGTTCAGTAAATTCGGGATGACAAAGAGATCGCTTAGATTTATTAAGAGAATGCCCGGATACAATTTAATAAAAAAATGGATGCCGTCATTAGTCACAAAGATGTATTCGAAAATACCCACAGACACTGTAGCGATAGACTGGGAGAATACAAAAGCTGCAGTAGCGTCGAATTGGTTAAGAAATATCATGATAAATATGAGGGGAAGAGAACCTCTGGGGATCGTAGAACCGTGGGAATATGAAATTCTACGAGAAGAAATTATTTCAAAACTGCAGAAATTAAAAAACCCTGAAACGAACGAAGAGATCATCGAGAAGGTCTATAAAAGAGAGGAGCTATATTCCGGCCCATATGTAGATGATGCCCCGGATATTGTGTTATCCCTTAAAGGCAAGTATAAGGTATCCAATTCTTTGACAGCGGAGAAAGTGTTTGGCGTTAACTCAGGAAACGATATAAAGGGATCACATAGAATGGACGGAATTTTCATCGCTTCCGGTCCAGACATTGTTAAAGGAAAAAAGATCGATGGAGCAAATATTCTAGACGTTATGCCAACGATACTAAAGTTACTCTCCGTCGAAATCCCAGGGGACCTTGATGGAAGGGTCCTTTCAGAGATAATAAGGTGAATATCAGAGGTTAAAAAGAATATACAAAGTCATCATCCCTGATAGAAATGAGGAAAATATATCGCGAAACCATTTTTCGCTATAACTGAGTATGAAAAAAATATGACCTGGGGATACAATTTTTCCAAGATCTCTGAAAAGAAGCAAAAAAGTAAACGAGGGACAAGATTTGGTAGTTTAACGAAGTTTAACCCTAATCATCATAGTGTGACACTTTTGAAAAAAGGGATTCAAGAAGGGGAATACATTAAACCAGCAGGCTATAAAATAGCCAAACGGTCTATTTAAAATGAAGAGAGTAATAAATGCCCAAACATATCTGCAGAAATAGCACTTAGCAGCACAGTTTCTCTTTGAAATGTCACTGTATTCTGATCTCCAACCCGTGGAGGTAATCAACTATATTAAATCGATCTGGTCTGGAAAATTTTTTGATTCATTAGAGGAGCAGGATCTTATTGAAATGCATTATTGACTTTTTCAATTATACCGATCAAAAGCAGTATATACCAATTCATGAAAGATTTGTTAGGTATTGTCAAAACATACAATTATGATTAAATTTTATCGATTGGAGTTAAAATAACAATACCTGTTTCTTATTATAAGAAAGGCTTTGAGATTTATTGCAAAGTATCTATGGTAAATTGGGCTGTCACCTTCCCCAATTCGCTTAATACAGAAACCAACTTATTTTATTTTACAGCTTTTATGGATCTGTCCTTTGAGAGTCTTCTAGAATCTGATAGAGGTTATATATATTTTAAAAGCATTATTCTGAACACGTTATCAGAAGGATTGTGTTAATGTCGAACCTACAGCCCCCCCCGATTAAGATCATTTTAACAGCATGCGGATGCCCTGGCGCCTCCACCCTGATCAAGCGTCTCAAAGGGAACGGGGAAAGAGAGGTCACGATAATTGGGACTGATATAAATAACGAAGCCATTGGGAGATTTCTATGCGATGGTTTTTACAGGGTTCCCAGCGGGACCTCAAACGAGTTCATCCCCGCAATGATAGACATCGTCGAAAAAGAAAACCCCGCGCTTATCTTTCCAGAATCCAGCAACGAAGTTCTTGCTTTAGCAAAGGCTAGAAAAAAATTTGAAGAGATGGAGACAAAGGTTATTGTTTCATCTCCAGAGGCGATCCAAGCTTCGAGCAACAAATATCTCATGTATGAGACCGTTAAACAATCGGGAAAAGTAGATCTGCCTGAGTATTCTTCTGCATCGAATTTGGACGACTTCGTTGCCGCTTCTGAGAGGCTTGGATATCCAGAGTCCCCTATTGTTTTTAAACCCCATTTTGGGAAAGGGAGCAGAGGGGTGAGGATTATCGACCCAAAGGCTGACCGGAAAAGTCAACTGATGGATGAGAAGCCAACGAGTAAGTACATGAGTTTCGATGAGTTCATTGAGATTTTCAAGGATGTTGAGGACACTGATTTCCCGGATTTCTTGTTGATGGAATATCTAGAGGGGAAAGAGAAAACCGCTGATACTCTTGCATTAGACGGAAGAGCCTTATTGACCACTATTAAGACCGTGGAGAAAGCACGGTGGGGTGTTATTGCCGAGGGGGCGTTAGTGCGGGATGATTTTCTAGTTGAGCAGACAGAACATGTGTTAAACTCTATCCCCCTAAGTTATTGTGTTAACGTACAGTTTATTGCGGGAAGGTTAGTGGAGATAAATCCCAGGGTGAGCACATTCATATACCAACAGAATCTCATCGCCCCATACCTGGCGATTAAACTTGCCCTCGGAGAACTCTCGGAAGAGGATGTTATCGCATACCAAGAACGAATAGATTATGGCAGAAGAATGATACGTTACATGGATCAGGTATTCCATAAAGAATGGAGAGAGGTCCTATGAGAAACAATTTTTTCGAAAATATCTTGGTCATAAGCCCTCACACAGATGACGGTGAACTAGCAGCCGGAGGAACTATAAGACGATTCGTCGAAGAGGGATCCAACGTAAGTTATATCGCCCTCTCAGCCCCCCGTAAAGAGCTAAAAGAAGAATGCGCAGAATGTCTCGGAATATTAGGTGTTGAAGACTATTTCATTTTAGATTTTCCCAGGAGACGTTTCCCTGAAAAACGTCAGGAGATCCTTCAGTATCTTTTCGACTATAACAAGGAGCATCAAGTCGACTTAGTACTAACGCCCTCCACGCAGGACCTACATCAGGATCATCAAACAGTAACGAACGAAGTGATGAGGGCTTTCAAGCATAGCACCATCTTTGGATATGAACTTCCTTGGAATAACATCATATTTCACGAAAATTGTTTTATATCCCTTAACGGGGCCCACGTCGAAAAAAAACTTAAAGCCCTCAAATGTTATGACACTCAAAAGACCCGCCTATATTTTGATAGAGAATATCTACATGGATTACTTAGGGCGAAAGGCCTTCATATTGGGGAGAAATATGCAGAATCCTTTGAGGTAATCAAGCTGGTCTTGAGCTGAATCCCCAGTCAAAATATACGTAAACTACAATATTATTTTGATCGCTATTGACCTCGTTTTTCAGTAAATAACTTAATTTGAAAATAGACTCGTCGCCAAAACCTCCTCCTCTGATGGTCACCTACCCATTCGGCGACATCAGATCTCCTTTCGTTTGTTGTAGATATGTATCCGGCTATCATTTTAATTCCTGCACTTGGTTTCTCAATAAAAAATGTCCCAGCACGGGCTAGAGTATATTTCCAATCATATCCTAGTAGGCGCATACCCTTACCTTTACTCCAAGCGGTCTTTATTTTACCTGATGAGGGGGATCTCTGGGCCTCGGTTATCAGATTAGGTAAACGCTTGACTGATTTTCCCATTTGGAGAGCTTTAAAAACCAACCAGCTCTCCCAACCGAGAATCTCAGGGTATCGAAGACCGTTTGCATTCATCCAGAAATCAGCCTTGACCACCCGCGTGCCTCTTGGCGGGGCGCCTTCGTAGCTTGGGTTACTTTCAAGCCTGCCGCTTGCTATCACCAGTGCAGGGTCTTTGATCATATGGTTTCGGATGGTCTCAAAGAATTTCTCGGGGATAACAGCGTCGCCCCCACATATTAGTACATATTCTGATTTGGGTGACACCCGTTCTAGGCCTTTATTGAAAACCTTAGGGATCTCGGTGGTCCCCAACGCGCTAAATCCTCTATCAGGGAGGTCAACAACTACGTCCGCGTATTTATTGGAAATCTCTGATGTCCGGTCCCTGGACCCATCATTTACGACAATGATTCGATCAGGCTTAATGCTTTGCTTGGTTATCGCGAGAAGTGTCTTTTCGATATATTTTTCCTCATTTCTGGCGGGGATGATGACTTCATATCCCATTTTATCTGTTCTCTAGTCTACAACTACAGAATTGGATATATCTCTTGGGATATGACAGAAGAGCATCTTCGAAAGGTTTTCAATAAATGATCCTATTACAGACCTTTTCATGAAGAAATGGAACTCATGAAACGTCTCTTGATCAATTCCGGGTCAAGGGGTATCTCATCCATCTTTGTGTCGTCCCGGTCTATGGATGCGTGAATCAAACATAATTCGGCTCTCCCAAGAGATTCTTTGAAGGCCCTGGTCAACTCTGTATCATTATCTGCAGTAATGCATCGATTAAAGCCACAGGCTTTAGCTACCTCTCCCAAGTCCGTTAAACCCGCGGCGAAGCTGTTTTGATTTCCTGTAGTTCCATACGCTCCGTTGTCGAGGGCTATCAGGATCAGGTTGTTGGGTTTTATGTTTGCTATAGTGGAAAGGGAGCCCATATTCATCAATATGGAGCCGTCACCATCGAGACAAACGACCCTTCTGTCCTGAGATAAGGCCAATCCGAGGGAAATGGATGAGGCGAGTCCCATAGAGCCTAGCATGTAGAAATTCTTTGGCCGGTCTCTCGTATGATATAGCTCCTTGCTAGGATCCCCCAGGTTTGAGACTACCAACTCGTCCTCGACAAGATCCATGATGACCCTCAGTGCCTGACACCGCATCATCTTAGAACAACTCAGGGGATAGGAGCACGACGTGGGGTTCCCCATTTCTGAAGTTGTCGGCTGAGAACTCCTCCAGAGAGTCCAACTGAGAGCGGACCATGATGAATGGTATATTCATAGCATCCAGCATCCCAGGGAGAGCCTCTCCAAGAGGAACTTGGGCAGAGATCGTCTCGTTATATATTCCCCTATGCTCTGCGAGGATGAGGACGGGTATCCTATAGGTCTTAAGGAGCGAGGCGATGGCGTTAAATGAATTACCCAGGCCCGAGCTCTGGATGAGCATGAACGGCTTCTTCCCTGCCAGGTAGGCACCAGCACAAACCCCAACGCCCTCCTCCTCTCTGGTGACAGGAACTGTGAAAATCTCTTCGTCGTCCTCAATCATCTCAAGGAGGTTATTGAGCTTGCCCGAGGGAAAGGTGACTCCAAAATCGAATCCATTATCTTTTAGAAATGAGATTATTTGTGTTCCCACCACATGATGTGCTATTGGAAGGTTCTGAGTGTCGGTTAGTTTGTATTGATGTTCCTCTTTGGCTACCATGTACACTACGTTGTTGATTTCCATGACTCTCATCTAACCCCCATAATAGGAGATACTGGCGTTTATCCAATAATATAAGACCTCATAACTCCTTAATATATATTATCCTTTTAAAATAGAAAATGAATAGGATAAGGAAACTTATTATACTAATTTATCCTTTTAGTAGACTATGTGGTCCGAACTATTAATGAACTGTGTCACCGACGGTTTCGGCGAGCTATTAAGGAAGACCCTGAACGCCCTAGGTATGAGCATCAGAGATTTTTCTGAGGAAGCGGAGATCCCGGCTAGCACTCTGTACAAGATCGTTTCAGATGAAAATAAAGATTTTCGGAGGTCCACTTTGAGGCAGATAATCCAAGGCGTCAGGCGCCTGGAGGGGGTCAACGAAGAGAACGTGGTGGGCATCATCACGACGAGGACCGCCCTTGATACAATTGGGAGAACCATCGAAATCGATGGGGGGTCCGTTAAGATTAAGGAGTTTCCGGCTACCACTATTGAAGAGTCAATCATCCAGGGGGTAAGGGCCGAGAAGGAGGGAGTAAAGGGAATAATATGTGGCCCGATAGCAGCGACCACTCTGGAGAGAGTCGTGAACATACCCATCACATCGTTCAGGTTTGATGAAGGGCTGATGTTGGATGCTATAGTCAAGCTAGTGGAGAAGATCTGAGATTCACCTTTCTGGTCTTTCTTTCCAGATTGGGCCTCTATGTTGTGAAAGGGGAGGACTGATTCTCAGGAAGTTGTTCTTGAATACAGAAATATAAGATCGTCTCATATCGGAAAACAAGCTGAACGCTATTCCCCACCTAATGAGCTGAAACTAGTAATAAGTTCAAGGGGTTAGCAAGAAGACGATCAGAAACGACTAAGTCGTAAAGATCATGGGACGGGAAATGTTCGCCTCAGATTTTGTCACTCCCTAAAATGCCGTATGAGTGAGCCTCAAGAAAAATCATCCTCATGTTAGGGTTAAGAAATGACGGTGGTGGCGTACGTGATTGGGGCCTTCGCGTGCGGTGGGGAAAACTTCACATGTCTCATGCTTAAGAATCATCTTGGTGCCAACGCTTATCCAAAGAATCGTCTATCCATATCTAGGAGTTCACTATTATGTGTGAAAACTACTCGAAGGTGACCCGGGAGTACCTTTTTGGCACCTGGAAGTACCAGAAAACATGGAACCCAAAGGTCATTGTGAAAGCTGAGGGCTCACGATTCACAGACTCGACTGGGATGACCTATCTCGATTTCTCAAGCCAACTCGTCTGCTCCAACCTAGGACACAGCAACAAGGCCGTCAAGAAGGCGATAGCGGCCCAGGGGGCAAAGTTATCATACATCGCCCCGGGATTCACAACCCCAGCGGCTGCAAAGCTGGCACGAAAGCTAGCCGAGGTGGCCCCAGGGGATATCTGCAAGAGCTACTTCTCTCTAGGAGGCGCTGAGGCAAACGAGGCGGCTATGAAGATCGCCCGCTTCTATACGAGAGCTCCAAAGCTCATTGCCCGCTTTAGGAGCTACCATGGCGCTACAAGCGGGGCAATCAGTCTCACTGGAGACCCCCGGCGCCTCTACGCCCCAGTCATCCCCGGGACGGTCCACGCTCCCGATGTTTACTGCTACCGATGCCCCTTTGGTCTGGAGCACCCGGGATGCGGGGTCCAGTGCGCTGAATATATTGGAGATATAATCGAGATGGAGGGGGCAGGTAACGTCGCCGCTCTCTTTATAGAGCCAATAGTTGGGAGCAACGGCATCTTGGTGCCCCCTGACGACTACATGCCCAGACTCCGGGAGATCTGCACCGAGACAGGCACGCTGCTGGTCGCCGACGAGGTTATGACAGGATTTGGCAGGACCGGGGAGTGGTTCTGCGTTAACCACTGGGACGTCGTTCCAGACATAATCACCATGGCAAAGGGGCTCACATCGGCTTATGTCCCCTTCAGCGCTACAATGGTACGAAAACCTATAGCAGACTATTTCGAGGATGACAACCTCTTTTGTCACGGGCAGACCTACGCTAACCATCCCATAGGATGTGCCGCCGGGCTCGCCGCCGTCGAAGAGTACCAGCGCCTCGACCTAGTCTCACGAACCAAGAAGATGGGGAGGTACCTCGGGAAGCGCCTCGGTGAGCTCCAAGATTCTCATCCGTCTGTGGGGGAGGTCAGGGGAAAAGGATTGTTCTGGGGCATCGAGCCCGTCAAGAACAGAGAGACCAAGGAGCCCTTCGCCACTAGAAAGCAGCGCTTTGAGACCACTATGCTCGGAAAGATGGCCGGTGAGGCCCTCAAGAGAGGAGTCTATTTTTTCACCATACTCAATACCATGATCTTCAGCCCGCCCCTTATAGTCACTGAAGAGGAGATAGATGAGGGCGTAGCCGTTATTGATGAGGTCCTTAAGCTCGCGGATGCTAAATGCATTTAGACACCGAGGACACTCTTCAAGGCGGCGACGACCCTCCCCCGGGTCTCATTGCTCCATAGCCCATCAGCCAAGAGTATATGGATGCCTCTCTCTGAATCCTCACCGAGCTCCGTGAACCTTTTCTGAACGGTAAAGTCTAGGTCCCCCTCCCCCACGAGAAGCAGAACCTCAGGGAATCCGCTCTCTAAGACGTAAGAGACAGCGATCTCCGCTGTGAAATCAATGGTCTCCCTGTCAAATGGCTCTGTTATCTCGCTCTGGCTGAGGGGATAAGTCTCGGCGAGTTCCAGCGGGACGACCCCGTAGGGGGCTGCGAAGAAAGAGATCTGGAGCCTCTCAATGGCCTCACCGAGGTTATTATCGAGGTCTTTCTTAAGCGCCTGGAACCCATTGGACTTAGAGTAGGGTCTCCAGCTGGGTGCGCTGGCTAGGAGGAGGGTCTTCTCGGTCTCAGAGGGGCTATGGCTCCTTCTCAGCCTCCATACGTGACGGGTCACATCAGGCCGGGCAGTACTATCGTAGCTGAAATAAAATGCGCCCCGTCCCTTGTACCCGGGGCTCCGCTCCTCTATCTTCTTCCTATAGATGTGTAGCCTCTTTAGGGCGGAGGCCATGGCAGGATGAGCGCGACTCCTTGCCTCCACGAGATCCCAAAGAGTCCCTTCCACTATGTTTTGCTTCACCCTCCTCATCTCCGCCATGGTGACCCACAGGTTGTGCTCTGAGAGGAGCCTCTCCCGCTCACCCTTGATCATCCTCTTGAGCGTTTGAGAGCTGGTCCCGCTGCAAACGGGGCAGCAGCACGGAAGATAGTTTAGGTCCTTAAGCTTTAATGTACCTAAAGGGGTCAAGTAGCGCCCCGCTTTGGCGTAGAGAGCGTAGGCTGCAGAATCGAATAGATCGCAACCCAGAGCAACGGCGAGGCTAAACATCATGGGATGGCCGGCCCCGAAGAGGTGAAAGGGCCTGTCGACAGGGAGGTTAAGCTTTGCCGCCATGATCATGTCCACAAGCACTGAGAACTGATAGTTCTCCATTACCTCAGTGGGGCTCCCCAGGGCGTGGACCTGGAAGGGCATTGCCCCGATCTCTCGAGCGGAACGCTCCACAAGGTCGAGGTGGGCACCTCCCTGTACAGGTCCCACCCAGAGGGTATCATCTCCCTTAATTAGGGATAACGCCTCTCGGGCCCTGCGGAGGGTTTCTTGAACTGTGTACTCAACCCGCTCCCTAGGTTCTCCCCAGCCTGTGGGAATATCCAGTATTACTGCGATGTCAGAACCAATTCCCTGCTGGAACCTGATGATCTCCTTGGGATTGGTCTCTACCTCCCCGTAGACGAGGAGCTGATAGGCCCCGGAGTCAGTAGTGACGATGCCGTCGTACTCGATGAGACGGTGAACGTCGAGTCCCGGCTCGCAACCGAAGTTTTTCATGATGATATAGGAGTTGGTGATGATGATCCCACAGCCGAACTTCTCAAGCATCCTCCGAGGAGGTATTATTTGCTTCACGGGGTTTACAACCGGCATAAATGCAGGAGTCTCTACAATTCCCCTCCTGGTCTTAAGCCTCCCGATACGCCCCATTAGGTCTCGGTCGCGCAACTCGAAAGACATGGCACCCAGAGATTAAACAGGGGTCCTGTATTTCACCTTGGTGCTCGGATTCTCGCGACAGCTCCTAGTCTCAGCTGGCGTGGATCTATAAAAAGAAGAGAGTTAGACTCCGCTAGGATGCCTCATTAACGAACCTTTGATGGATGTCGCGGACCCTGTCCGCAGAGGGACCGCTCCCCTCGATCACCCCAGACTCGTTAACCCTGATCTTGTCCATGACGACGATGACCCCAGCGTCATAGAAGATTCGAGTCATCTTGGGGAAGACCCTATCGAGTCTCGCTGCGAGCCCGTCTAGATTAAAGGGTCGATCCAAGGCAGATATCTTAGTGATAGTGGACCCGTAGACAAAGATCCTGTGGATTTTTGTCCCCTGATCCCCGGTCACGTCGCCTAGGACAACGCCAAGGGACCCTCCGTCGTACCCCAAGAGGACCCCTTCATAGGCGTTACCATCGTTGATCTCAACTTTGACGGCCTTATCTACCAGGAGTCCAAGCTCGTCGAAGAATTTCCTGCTGGCTACAGTGGCCATTTTGTAAACCTCCAGAGGAGAGAATACTACGTCGTCCTATAAAAATGACAAAGTCTGGAATTGTGTAATATATACCAAGGTGGAGGGTCGTCTAAGATTATTTTACGTCCCTCTTCTTGAGCTCTTGGATCATCGCTACCGCATCCTGGGAGAACTCTGTCCTCGCCAACACCTTCTGTCCCCGAAGCACCATCCTAAGGCCGCAATGGGGACATGCCCGGGTTCTGTGCCGCGTGTCCCCTAGTAGAAGGTTGTTACATCTTTTACAGCTCACCACTACATACAATCTATTTAACCCCCAGGAGCACCCTAGCCTCAGGACTCCCCAGCCAGTCCACAAGGTTATATCGACATAGTCTTGTCCCTTTGATGATTCCTATCACCTCGTCTAATGTCTCCCCTGGGGTCCTACCGGTTGTGTCCACTTCGCATATCAAATCGGGTCCTAGAGCGTCTATAGCCTCGACTAGGGGCACGTCCAGGAGTTCGGCCTCAACGTTCTCGTGTGTTTTCTCGTCGGAGTAGCCTCTCCCCTGGAGCTCTTCCTTTATGATCCAGGGAGCCCTCCTCAGCACGATTGCGCAGTAAACGAGGCTACTAGGGACCACGTCATATGCATAGTGTCCCTCGATGATAAGGGGGCCATCCGATGCAGAGATCGCCTCAGCCATTATCTCATTAAGTCTGGAGAGGTCTACGATGTCTGTGTCCCTATGATCATCTTTGCCCAATAAAGAGCCCTCCCTGACTACGAGCTCTGAGACGCCGATATTCTGCCATCCAAACCTCTCCGCCAAAGCCCTAGCTACGGTGGTTTTTCCTACTCCCGGGACACCGGCGATGATTATAGCTCTCCGATCATTCATTACAGGCAACCATAAACAGGCATTAGGCTCAGACGATCTCTCCGTTAGTCTTCGTCTTCATCTTCCTCGGCTTGACTCTGCTTCCAGAGGTCCCCCAGGGTCCTCCCGCTGGATACCCTCCTGGCCACCGGCACAGCAGTGGGTGTTGAGGCCTCCAGAAGTTTGATGTTAAGGGCGTTCTCTAGCTTCTTGATGAGCTTTCGATCCGGGTTTAGGGACTCCTGCTCGAGTTTTTTGATTACGGACTCTTTCTCCCTAATCATCCGCGAAAAGTCCTCAATATTCAATCTTTTCTTCTGCCTGGCCTTTCTGATCGTCACCCCGTAGTCTATAATGAGCTCTAGTCCCTCGGTAGCCTCCACCTCACTTCTAGGGCGCCTCGGGGGCGGCGGTGATCCGCCCCTTCTCCTCCGGGAAGGCATGTTAGGAGACCACTCACTTGATCCGAAGCCGGCGCATCGGCCGCAGACAGTGAGTCTTCCACCCTCGATGACCCTCCTTTGGGGTTGTCCCCTGATCTCGTCTCCGCAGACTTCACAACGCATCGTTGAGCCTCACTAAAGGGGGGGGCGAATCCGCTATAAATGCTCAGTGTATAGAAAGTTACCGGATGGATTCGGATCTCAAACGTATTAGGGCTATCGCTGATTATCAGTTCGGGTTTGGTATCGGCGAAGCACTGTTTCCGGAGGATACCTCATTTGAGCGGTCCAAAAGGACCGGTAAGATCAGGTTCATCTGGATCGGTAAGACCCTCATTTCAGCTCTGAGGCCCACCGACGGGTTCTTTACATTCACCATAGCTGGTGCAGAGAGGCTAGTCTCAATTATGAATCCACTGGAATGCACGGTTACAATCCAGGACAAAGTCGCTGAGGTCATCGCTCAGGGAAAAAATGTGATGGCAAGGCACGTGGTCTCGGTGGGGGGCAACATCAGGCCTGGAGACGAGGTCATAGTTTTAGACTCGAAAAAAGTGGTCCAAGCAGTAGGGCGGGCCCTCCTCACCGGAAAAGAGATGTCCGTTTTCCAGACAGGCGTTGCGGTAAGGATCAGGCGTGGCCGAGATAGAGATCGTTAGGCTTATTCAAACTTTCCGAGAAGCTTTGTCTTCCTTTTGAGGGTTCCGTCTTTGAAGTGGACAAGTCGCTCCACTGAGTCGTTTGCTTTCTCGATCTCCCTGGCCTGATCACAGAGCCTCGCTGCGGTTCTCATTAGCTCGTGAGCAGCGGCGACTATAGGAAGGTAGTTAGAAGCCCCTTTGATCTTGAAGCAACCCTCGACGTCGAGGGTTGCTACCTTTCTAGCTGCCTCAAAGGCGGCCATTGCCTTCGCCCTGGCGTAGGGGTTCCTGAGCCCGCTATGCTCCAGCGCCCTCGTCTTGTTCACAATCATCATAGGAAGCACGGGCTCCTTGTCATGCTCGATCTCGTCGATGACCCGGTCCAGTTCGCTGTGAATGAGCCTGAATACCCCCGTAACTGAGAGGACCCGTATAGCATCGGCGTTAAATAGGGCCATTTCGATGGGGTCGAGAAACGGCCGTTTCGCGCCGATCATGGGATCTCCGTAGAGGACTAGATATCCGATCCCCTCCTCCTCCCCAAGCTGCTTGGCTATCTTGCGGCTGGGCTCATCGGAGATGATGATGATGGGTTTCCCAGTCACCTTGAGGATCTCCCTCACCCTCGAGGGGCCAGGGAGCCCCGCGTTGGGTGAAATTATCACATAGAGGTCCGTGGGGACCTGGGCTGCGATGTTCCCGATGTCTGCCGCCTCTCCTTCGTTCATCTTGCACCCTGAGGAGATGACCCTCACAGAGATATTCTTTCGGGAGGCCCTCTCGTCAAGAAGGGCGTCGATCAGGGTTGTTGTAGCGATGTATCCTGTCTTGACTATGGTGATCTTGACCATTTTCTAATCACCTTACACATCACTGAAGGGCTTTATGAAACTATTAAAATAACCCCTCAATACCTCATGTTTTGATTGAGATGGCAATTCCCCCTGATATCGTAATCGCTCAGAGTGCTAAGCTCAAACCTATAACCGAAATAGCTGCCACCCTCGGGCTCAACGAGACCGATATAGAGCCCTACGGCAGATATAAGGCCAAAATTAACCCGTCCGTCTTTAAAGATAGGCTAGACAAACCAGATGGAAAACTCATCGCCGTGACAGCCATCACCCCAACAAAGTCCGGAGAGGGGAAGACGACTATGGCTGTGGGTTTGGCCCAAGCGTTAGGTCAGCTTGGGAAGAAGAGCATCGTGGTTCTGAGGCAGCCCTCCCTAGGCCCTGTCTTCGGCATCAAGGGGGGCGCTGCAGGGGGCGGTTATGCCCAAGTTCTCCCAATGGAGGACATCAATATCCACTTCACCGGGGATCTCCACGCCATCACTGCAGCCCACGACCTCCTCACTAGCCTAATGGAGAACTCTATCTACAGGGGGAACAAGCTCAACATCAACATTCATGAGATCATGTGGAAGCGTGTCCTGGACATTGAGAGCAGATTCCTCAGGAATATCGTAGCAGGCCTAGGAGGGAGGATGGGAGGCATCCCCTACGAGACCAGCTTTGAGATCACCACGGCCAGCGAGGTCGCAGCGATACACGCCATAGCGTCCGACCTTATGGACCTGAAGGGGCGTATAGGAGAGATCACTGTCGCTTTCAACAAATCTGGGGAACCCGTAAAGGCGAAGGCCCTCGGTGCTGAGGGTGCCATGGCAATCCTCATGAAGGAGGCGACCAAACCCAACCTAGTCCAGACTCTTGAGAACACTCCGGCTATAATCCACGGGGGGCCTTTCGCGAACATCGCCCACGGCTGCCCGAGCCTCATCGCTATAAAGACCGCCCTCAAGCTCACCGATTATGTCGTAGTGGAGCCAGGATTCGGAGCAAATTTGGGCCTTGAAAAGTTCTGTAACATAGTGGCCAGAGCAGGCGGCCTTAAGCCCCATATAGCGGTCATTGTCGCCACTATAAAGGCCCTCAAAACACATAGCGGCGTCAAGAAGAGGCAACTCAGGGAGACCAACGTCGAGGCTGTTAAAGCAGGCCTCCCTATGTTAGAGAACGAGATTAAGAATGCCCGAAAGTTCGGGCTTAGGGTTGTGGTTTGCATGAACCACTTTGCTAATGACTCCAAAAAGGAGATCGATGCGGTCCTTGACTGGTGCAGGTCGAACAATGTCCCTGCCGCCTTTACGGACACTGTTCTAAAGGGTGGACCCGGGGGAGTTGAGCTAGCAAACCTTGTCCTCAAGGAGCTGGAGAATCCTAGCGACTTTCACCCCCTCTATGAACTGGACCTCCCAGTAGAAGAGAAGATCAGGTCCATTGCCACCAATATGTATCAGGTCTCCGACATCCGGCTCCTCCCTAAGGCAAGGAAGGCCCTGAGGAGAATCGTGAAGCTGGGCTTCGATAAGATGCCCATCTGCATGGCGAAGACACCGCTCAGTCTTACTGACAAGGCCAACATCAGGGGGATTCCGCCGGAAGGGTACGTCCTTCCTATCACCAACCTTAAGCCAAGCACGGGCGTCGGGTTCATCGTCGCATTCTGCGGGGATATCAACACGATGCCAGCTCACCCTTCAAAGCCTGCGGCGCTGGAAATGGACATCGACGGGAACGGTGTCATTAAAGGACTGAGCTGAAATGGCCATTATTCTGGACGGGAAAAAGACCTCGGAGACTATGATGGAAGAGCTCCAGGTCAGAGTAGAAGAGCTAAAGGCCAAGGAAGTCACCCCCACCCTAGCATTGATCCTAACGGGAGGGGACAAGTACAGCCGCCGCTACGTCAAAATGAAGGTGAAGCGAGCGGAGCGGATAGGCATTGAGACCCATCTCCACCACCTCAAGGAGACAACAACCAAGGAGACTGTAGAGCTCGTCGAGAGGTTATGCGGCGACCCAAAGATCCACGGGGTTATGATCCAGCTTCCCGTAGCCAAGGGACTAAACGAGGGAACGATAGTCAAGACGATTAACCCAGAGAAGGACGTCGACGGGATCTCTCCGTTAACCCTAGGGAAAATCCTACTAGGTGAGGCGTCTTTTCTCCCAGCCGGCGTCGATGCGATATTTGAACTTTTCAGGCGGTATGGCCTCGACCCAGAGGGAAAGCACTGGGTCGTTGCTGGTTCAACAAACTGGCTGGGAAAGCCACTGATCGCGCATCTCTCAAACATGGGCGTCCAAGCAACATTCTTCGACAAGGATGACTCGATGATGCCTGAGCTAGTAATGAAGGCAGATGTCCTCTGCACAGAACTCTACCGGAAGCATGCGATTACAGCAGGCATGGTGAAACCTGGAGTAATCATCCTAGACAATGGGAACAACTACGAGGAAAAGAAGGTCTTCGGAGACGTTGATATGGACGCGGTTGTTGAGGTGGCTGAGGCTATAACCCCGGTGCCCGGGGGCTTGGGGCCCCTCCTTATCACAATGCTCCTTGCGAACACCCTTAAGGCCGCCGGTAAAAGTATCGCTTAAATTCCGTCTCTACAACACATTCAGTGAAAGCCATTGTCCAAGGTTAATTCCCGGCGCGCCCGCCGCATGATGAAACAGATGGGTATGAAGATGGGCGAACTCAGCGACATAGACACTGTCATCCTTAAAGGCTCCGAGCGGGAGATCATTATCCGGGGGGCCTCTGTAACCTCCATTAATATGCAGGGGCAAAACATGTACCAGATCAGTGGCGGCTCCACAACGGAAACCAAGAAAAAACAGAAACTCGATATTCCGGAGGAGGACGTGCTCCTAGTGGCTCAGCAAGCCAATGTCAACTTAGAGAGGGCACGAGCCGCCCTTGAGAACGCGGAGGGGGACCTTGCCCGGGCGATACTTGTGCTTTCCACCAGTTGACCATTGAAACTCCTATCATGGATAAGGGATTGACTAAGTTCCTTGAATAATCGGCATATGGGTTAATAATCCCCTGCGATGTAAGTAGGACAATCCAGATTTCAAGTAGTCATTCATAAGTTTGAGGTCCCCCGTGTGGCATTAACTATCAGACAGAGAAAGGGAATCTTCGTTGAGTATGGGGAAGACAGGATCGCCCTCGACCCCGACAGGAAAGTTATGGACCTTCCAATCTTCGTCACTCACGCTCACGGAGACCACGCCTCATCATTCAGGAATCCTAAGCCCGTGAAACACGCCACAGAGCCTACCTACAGGCTCCTTGAGGCTCTTAATTGGAAGAAGCTTGATAACTGGAAGCCCATCTCCATCGGGGATAAGGTAAAGATTGGTGAAATTGAGGTTCGACCCCTCAATGCGGGGCACGTCCTTGGGAGCGTCCAGTATGAGGTCTACACCCCGGAGGGTACAGTCCTCTACACTGGGGACATCAGCATGGGAAACAGCTATACCATGGAGCCTGCGTGTACCGTAAATTGCGATCTCCTCATCATCGAAACGACTTTCGGGGCCCCCCAGTTCAAATTCCCCAAGCGGGACAAGGTCGCCCTCGAGATGATCCGATGGGCTGTAATGGAGGCAATCCCCACAGGATATATTCCGGCGTTCCGAACGGACTCCATAGGAAACGCCCAAGAGGTCATCAGCATTTTCAACCAAATGACTAACCTCCCGGTAGTCACCGCTAAGAGCGCAACGAAGGTAAGCGACGTTTACAGACAGTTCGGGCACAAGCTTTACTACGTTGACGCGTGCACTCCAGAGGGCCAGGAACTATTGAATAGTGGCAAATGTGTCGTTGTTGCGCCAAAATCCGCGAAGCTGGGAATCAAAAACCTAGACACTGCCCTTGCCTCGGGATGGGCCGCGATCATGCGCAACAGGGAAAAAGCCTTTCCTCTGAGTGATCACGCCGATTTCCGGGAACTCCTCAGCTTCATAAGACGCTGTCGCCCAAAAAGAGTTCTAACGTTTCACGGCGGAAAAATGACCCAAGGATTCGCTGAATACATTAAGAAGCGGCTGGGCATCGATGCCGGGGCCCTTACGACAAGCCGGGAGACCCTTAGGGGAATTGTGAGACAAAAAGAGACTAGACATAAGGCATGCGCTGAGCACATCATGCGGGCAGTCCGGATTCCCGGATTCGTATACACGGGGCCCTGGATGGTGCGAGAAATGGCCCGTAGGGGCTTCTCTAAAGGCGAGACAGAAGCCGCCCTTAAAAACCTCTTCGATGTGGGAGTCCTAGAGCCAACCGCTACAGGGGTTAGACTATCTTAAATATTAAGAATAAAACAATACGGCTTTCAAAACCAGAGGATAAAATAAGGATCGTCACCAAATAGGAACGGTTAAGTCAAGGGAGACCAACTTCACAGCATCCCCCTAGGAGTCGTTAGGCGCCAGGGAAAGGATCGTAGGCTAAAGGTTCCCTATAAGAACCCTTGAAAAGGAGGCCTCGTTTCAAAAACAGGACTACAGGTAAGAAAATTTATGGTAAATTTGCGTTTCATGGGAGGGACCCAAGAGGTAGGCAGGAACGCTATCCTCGTAGAAACAAATGGGTCGAATGTCCTTCTAGATTACGGAGTCAAGATAGGCGAAAAACCTCAGTTCCCCGGTCATATTAGGGCGAAGGATGTTGATGGGATCATTGTAAGTCATGCCCACTTAGATCACTCTGGAGGAGTGCCCCAGTTTTATCTTAGGGGAGAGAAGCCTCTCTTCGCCACGTCAGTGACCACCGGGCTCATGAGGATTCTAATAAGGGACATGATCAAGCTAAGCGGGTACTATCTTCCCTTCGACAATATAGAGTTCGAAATGATGTTGAAGCAGAGTCGCGATCTCGCTTACGGGGAGAAGGTGAAAATGAAAAACATCGAGTTCAACCTCTTGGACGCCGGGCATATCCCTGGAAGCGCCATGGTGGAACTCACTACGGGAGGGAAACGAGTTCTTTATACGGGAGATATGAACACGGACACCACCCGACTCTGTCAGGGCGCTAAAATCCCACGGAAAAGATTCGACGCTATAGTTATCGAGAGCACCTACGCTAACAAGGATCATCCGGACCGGAAGAAGCTCGAGTTAGAGTTTGTGGACGCCATAAAGACAGTCATCCACGACAAGGGAAAAGTCTTGGTGCCCGCTTTTGCTGTCGGGCGGAGCCAGGAGATGCTATCCATAATGTATTCACACAAGCTCAAGGCCAAAAGAGTGGTCGACGGCATGGCTAGGGCTGTGAACAGGGTCTACATGGAGAACCCAAACTTTATGAGGACTCCAAAGTCCTTTGCAAAGACGATCAACTCGACCCAGGAAATGACGGGCTGGAGAGACAGGCGTAATGCGATACGTCGTAGCGACGTTATAGTAGCCCCATCAGGGATGCTCCAAGGAGGCACAGCAATGTTCTACACAGAGAAACTAGCCCTTAGGGAGGAGAACGCAATTTTCCTCGTGAGCTTTCAAGTCCCCGGAACCGGAGGGGCAAAGCTCATGGAAACAGGCTTTTTCACGATCAAGGAAATGGACGTCGAGGTTAAGGCCAAGGTTAGGCACTTTGATTTCAGCAGTCACTGCGGGCGAAGCTCCCTAGAGGCTTTCATCCGGGGGGTTAAAGGAAAACCTGACGTTTATGTAGTCCACGGGGAGCCCGAGAACTGCGAATCCTTAGCCCAGTGGGCACGAGACGAGCTTGACGTGAACGCCACTGCTCCAAACGAGGGTGACGAGTTCACAATCTGAACTCGCTCTTTCCTTGGCCACCAGCCCTCGAATGATGCAATCCGTACTCCTGCCAGATAATGAGGGGTAGACTAATAATCAAAGGTCGCGATCTTAAAAACAAATAGATTTTTTCTCAGTCAAAAACACGCTTTGGTCACACGAAAAATCTCTGAAGGGGATAGTATGCGCTCTCAGTTCTCATGACCACACTCTGGGCATTGATAGCACAACAGTGGAATATTCCGAGATGACAATTTCAGGTCGATTTCCTCCTCCATCACGGTTTCACATAAAGGGCACTTCATAAAAAGGACTCCAAAAGTTTCTTTGTCCATAATCTTAGAATACTACAATCATGGAACTGCTTATCCGCCAGGTTCCACTTAAGCACCATTTAAATTACCATTTATTGTGTATAAAAACGAAAAGTACTTGGTATATTTAAAGGTGTGTATGATATGATTTCCTACAAAATAAAGCGTTCAAACAAGCCAAGATATCAATAGGGTAATTATCCATGATGCGCCCATATGTTTTTATTCGCCTGATGTTTCTGTCCAAGAAACGGGGAGGATGCTACTAGTATCCGGAACTTGTAAGATTACAAGGACCTATTATCTTGCCCCCGTCCAAATGAGAAGATTGGAGATATATGGGATGCCTAAACAGGTCTTTGACACCGAAGAGTTCCTCGCCCTAGCTGAAGACGCTATCAGTTGTATCATCAAGAAGAATGATGGTCAGACAAAGCTTAAACTCCGCACAAATCGGTATCTTTACACCATAGTCATGGACTCAGCCGAGGCTAAAACGGTTCTTGGAAAGATCCAATGTCCCACCGAAGAGATCTAAAACGGTCTTTAAAAAATTTATCATAACTAGTTATCATTTCAGCACCTCGCATAAGAAAAGAATAATTTACTAGCCCCTCTTCTAGAGATTGAAGATCAAATATGGGACCATGGTGGAAAAACTGTGGAGGGAAAGGCACGGGGAGTCCACCTACTGCATAAAAATAGAGAATATAATTCCAAGGATTAGCTAGGTTATTCCCCCAGCTAGGTTGGAAAGATGGGTTCATACATCATAGAAACCCTATTCCTTTGATTAATTAAGGCCTAGTTTGCCCTGCTAGGTGTCAGGTGGCTATCCATAGTCATTGGCGGAGAGAGACTAAAACAAGACACGCCCTGTTGACATTAGCTAAGGAGCGTTGTATAAGTAATCTATAAGTTCTTTACAGGGCATCTCGCTGCCTAGTCCCTTGATAAAATAGCCAGGAGGATCAAAGTCATAAACCTCGACAAGTGCCTTCTAGAAGATAGTGAGGGCTTCAACGCTTTGTCGTGATACAGGAGGTCTAGACCCTGAACATTACGGGCCTTAAAACTCCTTTGCAGTGAAATGAGATTAGAGTTCCGGTGGACAAGGCTCGAAGCAGTAGTAGACTAGTAGAAGACCTTGAGACCACAATCCTTGAATTAGGAGAAGCAGTGATCCCCATGGTCTACTAGCAGGAGTCTGTTTCCAAGATCTAGTGGAGCGCGCAATTCATGGTTATTGACTTTGCCAGCTCAACATCTCATGAAAACACAAATTGAACCGGGAGTAACAGATTAATATTCTACAAGATCATATGAGGGATGCCAGCGGCCGTAGTCCAGCCTGGCAAGATATCTGGTTGCCATCCAGACGACCCGGGTTCGAATCCCGGCGGCCGCACCACCACCCCAATGCACAGTTTATCAGACAACACAAGTTGAATAACTACCGAGTGACTGCGCCCTTGAAGTCTCATCGGAATGGAGAAAATTAAACCGCCCTCCCAGTATTCCAGCTATTAAACGAGATGCCTGAAATTAATTTATCCTCATATATCTAGCTCAAATTTTTTTTCCTCAAAAAAAATACCAAGAATAGGAAAAAAGGAATATCAGAGTTATTCATCTATAATAAAGAGGAGATTATGTCAGAGATATGAATGTATAATAGAAAAAATAGAGTTCCTCCTATTATTTGAACCTAATTTATAACGATATTAAAAGTGGGGATTGTATTAGAATAAGTATAACCTACTTTTATTTAGTAGATTATCCCGATAAAATCTCGGTATCTTCAAAAAATAAATTAGAAACATAATTAGATGGAGTATTAAACCACAATGTTATGTCTTCTTCAGATGATGAATATATTTAAATAGGATTGAATGTCAGATTTGACACAGTGAATTATAGTTGAATGAGGTAAATTATAAATTATACGCAATATCAAAAAAGCCTTCGAGAAAGTACCGCAAGGGCAGCAAATATGATCCGATTCTTGATGACTTTCTAAGTCGTACAGATAACCTCGTAAAGGTTGAGGTCGAAAATAAAGACGCTAATTATCTGAGAACTCAATTAAACAAAAGAATTGAGGCTAGGGATATTAACGAAAGAGTAAAAGTCTCTGTTGTCAATAATATTACCTACCTTGAAAAAATGTGAGAACCTATCTCACATATTATCTGTTTAATATCAATAAAGTATAGTTCCGGTCAAATTACTGTTGAAATATATTACCATGTACAAGCGAGTATCCTGTCATCGTTTTTGAAGTTATAGGCGGTTTTTATAACAGTTTCCACGATCAGCTAGGGAGAGGTTTTCGAGGTTTTAAAATCAACGTTGTACGGTCAGCCCTTAATTAGAGAGGATAGTCTCGGCAAGGCTAAGCTCATCGTTCCCTCTATCCTACGCCAATAGCTAGGACAAAGTCCTTTTCCCGCTTCTCCTAAGTTAGGGCTTGTATGAATTTACTTTGCAAGTGCGTCTTGTTTTCTCCCATTCTACATATTATAGAGCATTAAATCATAGTATCGCTATTAACCTGAGGGTTCCGTTCTCTAGGAGGTTTCCAATTTTCATGGTGGTCCCCAGGCATATCTATTTTAACTCAGGGGATTGTCACAAGAGGCCTCTTTTTTTACAAGTCTAGAAGTTACTTTTTGGCTTTGCTAAAGGCATCTCTATTATATAATTCCTACACCGTACTTTAGGAGAAGGGTAATTCTTTCTTAGATGATGCTAGTCCTTATGGCACAGCTTCCATTCTACTTGTCTCAAAGGACCTAGTTCAAAACGAAGAAAGCAAGGATCACTACCCGGTCTCGGGGGATTTTAACGTATTTTGTGCATAAAATAATGTGTATCGCTTAACGCATCTATCATTTAATGTTATGACGTTATTTACCTGAAGACTTATTATTTGATATGGGGACACAAATTTAGCATGTCGAAGGCCGAGTTCCCACGCCGCAAAGTTTTGGTCCTAGGGCTTGATGGTGGCACATTCGACATAATCCGTCCCCTCACGGAAGATGGGAGACTGCCGAATCTGGCGAGGCTCATGGAAGAGGGGACCTGGGGAAACCTCGACTCCACATTACCCCCTGTGACTATCCCCGCCTGGGTGAGTATGATGACAGGGATGAATCCAGGGCGGCTTGGATTCTTTGACCTCCTGAAACGGGCAGGCTATGGGGTGGAGCCCAACGGCTTCTGTTTCTCAAACCACCACCCCATCTGGAGGGTCCTTAACAGCTACGATATAAAAACGGGAATGATTAACATCCCCGGGACATATCCTCCCGAGGAGGTTGAGGGATTCATGGTAACGGGAATGATGACGCCCTCAAGTGAGAGCACCTTCAGCTACCCCTCAGAGCTCCAGAGGGTCCTAGAATCCGGTCTCGACTACGAGATCGATCTACCTAGTTGGCAATACTTCGACGAGGTGAGCTTCTATAAAGACGCCCTCAAGGTCACAAAAAAAAGGGGCAGGGCCGCGGAATATCTGATGAAGCACATCTCATGCGACTTCAACATGGTTGTTTTCACTAGCCCCGACAGGATCCACCACCTTCTGTGGAATAAACGGGAAACTGTGGAATCTTACTGGGAGGAACTGGACAAGGTTCTCGGGAAACTCCTTGAGGCAGTTGGGCAGGAGACAACAGTTTTCGTGGTCTCAGATCACGGCTTCGGGCCCCTTAAAAAGACCTTTTTCGTGAACGAGTGGCTCCGCAGGAACGGCTTCCTAAAGGCGAAGAGAAAAATCAATGAGAGGACTATAGTTAAGCTGGGGCGAATCGCAGAGAGACTCTATAGATTCCTCGGTAGGAGAGAGCTTCTAAAGCCTGTAGCTGGGGCACTCTTCAAGGTGGTTGGCATTGAGAGGCTCCAGAGGTATACCTACACCTATCTCTCAAATGCCAGGCTTGAGGGCAGAGTCAACTGGAAAAAGACGAGGGCGTTCAGCGCCGTCCACACTCCCCATTTCGGTCAGATCTATCTCAACACCAAAGGGACAATGCTAGAGGGATGTGTCCAAGAGAACGAGCGGGATGAGCTCGTGTCAGATCTAAAGAAAAAGCTCAGAGGGCTAAAGGACCCTAGGACCGGAGCACTTGTTAATGTCGATGTGTACAGTTCCCGAGACGTCTATACTGGTTCCTATCTTGACGAGGCACCGGAAATCGTTTTCATGATAGACGGGGGAAGGTGCGAGATTGATGCCAAAGTTGGTGAGGAACGGCTCTTTGTAAAGGGTGCCCCTCTCACGGGATGGAAGGGGACCCACACTAGAGACGGGATCTTCATTGCCCACGGTCCTGGAGTGAAACAAGGATTCAGAGTAGAGAAGGCATCTATCCTTGATATTACACCAACGCTGCTACACTCCTTTGGAATCCCTATGCAAGATATGATGGATGGAAGAGTTCTAGATGAGATCTTCACGGATGATTCAAAGTTTTCCATGAGATCGGCAGGCAAGAAAATAACGAATCAGAATTTGGATGCATACAGCTTCGATAAAGAGGAGAAATCACTCATAGAGGAGAGACTTAGGAAACTGGGATATATCTCCTGAATCAGGGTATTATTCTCAAGGTTCATAGAAAATTGGTTCTTTTATCAGAGGGGATCTTTTTTATTTAAGTACAAATGTTTTTTGGATAGACACATTGTCATAAGGAGGCTATAGATGGGGGTACAGATGAGAGAAGAAGAACGAATCAGGGCAATTGTGAAGCAAGAACTCGAGGAACCATTAGATGAAGTCAAAAAAAGTCTAAAAACCTCCTTTAGCCGGCAGAACATCAGCCTGAAGGCGGACTTGGAGGATATAGCAACTCAGATCGGGGAGCTAAATACAAACCTGAAAGCGGAGATAGAGAATATCTCGGCTCAGGATAAAAAGGAGCACATCAAGGTTAAAGATGACATCGAGACCTTGACAGGGCAGTTGGACAGCCTTGACGAGACCCTTACGATCCTTACCAGTAGGATTGAGACGTTTGATGATGAAATTAGCAACCGCTGGAGCCTCGTTGTCAAGCTCAGAAAGTACACACTAGACCAGCTTATGTCTGAATATAAGCGGTTAACCATTAATATGCGCCCGGGGAAAAACGAAACGGATGAGAAAATAGAAGAATGACGGTTTCCCAAGGTCTCGCGGTTCTCGTATTTGTTGTCGTTTTCATACTAATTGCAATTGAAGCAATCCACCGGACCTACGCTTCTATGCTAGGCGCGTTGATCTTCGTTATTTTAGGTGCGATCAAACCGGAGGACATCATCGCACGAGACTTATTAGACATGGAGATCTTGGCTGTGGTGTTAGGGCTATTTCTCCTCGTACGAGGGGCTGAAAGGTCAGGGCTATTTCAATTTCTAGCGGCCAAAATAATGAAGAACTCTAAAACCCCCACCGCCTTCGCAGCGATACTGCTCTCCTTCACGGTTTTCCTCGCAATCTTCGTGAGCAACATTGGGGCGATGCTGATCATGGCGAGCATCACTATTACGATGGCACGGAGCCTAAAAATCAGGCCTCAGATCCTCATGATTTTCCAGGCGGTAGTAATCAACATAGGAGGGATGACCCTCTGGACGGGGTCTATTCCCAACATCATCATCGGAATTGAGGGGAATCTCAGTTTTATGGATTTCATAGTTCACATAATGCCCCTTGGGATCATCCTCTATATAACAACACTAATCATTTTCGTCCGACTCTTCAAGAAGGATTTCACTCCCCAACCCATGGATGAATTCAAGGATATGGAGTTTGATGAATGGATCGACAGGGCCATAGAGGTGAGCGGCCTAAAAGTTGACGGAATCAACCAAAGTAGCGCCTCTGCTGCAGCGATACTAGTACTTACGATTATAGGCTTCATGACCTACGAAGTCTTTAATCTGACCCCCGCATTCATCGCATTGACGGGGGGTTTACTTATGATGTTCAACCAAACCCGTGAACCCCAGGGGGTGCTCAGGGAGGTAGATTGGTCCACAATCTTCTTCCTCGCAGGGCTTTTTATCATGATCAATGGCCTAAATGAAATCGGTGTAATTGGCGCCCTCGCAGTGTGGCTCTCGAACCTCATTGGAGCTGACCCACTTTACGCCTCCATAAACCTGATGTGGCTCTCAGGGTTCGTCTCCTCGGTTGTGGATAATATCCCCCTCTCCTCCTCCCTGTCTCCAATCGTGAGGGATCTTGCGGCAAATGCGACCTCAAAGCTGCTCTGGTGGGGACTGGTGATAGGGGCAAATCTGGGAGGAAATATGACTCCAATCGGGTCCCCGAGTAATGTAATCACTATTGGGATTTCGGAGCAAGAAGGATACCCCATTAGCTTCACAATGTTCCTGAAGCTGGGATCGACCCTCACCATACTATATTTCATCATATCCACGTTTTACTTGTATTTGCGGTATGCCGTCTTCGCCATTTAGTTAATGAAAAAAACCTAACTGTGATTAACACTCGCTTTGAACATCTTAGGTAAGAAGACCTCAAAGGCGAGTGGACCTTTCTTCACTTTGGGTCCTGTAGGGGATATCACTTGGGACCGACGCATATGTTCCAGGCTATAGTTTGAAATTTCCTAAGTCAATTGCCCACAAAGTTGACTCTCACTCGAGAACTCGTTCCCGCTGCCCCAATTATTGTTTTACAGGTTCGTGAACGTGTTCCTCATAATATACCCCTACTCCTCATTACTGCTAGGACCCTCGTCATAGCTGAAGAGGGCTGATACTCGTGAGATTATGGATCAAAAACGAAAAGTATTTACTTCTCAGCGTTTGTTTCGTGCTGAATGATAATTCTTGTCTTTTTTGACTGGAACTCCTCCGGCAAGGAGCTTAGGAGATGGAACAATCAATTCAAGGAAGCTTGCAGGAAGCACGGTATGATCTTTAAGGGCCTTTATGGACCAATGGGTCAAAAGTTTAACTTTACTTGGATCATAGAGAGCGAAAGTGTTGACAAGTTTATTGAGACCACAAACTCAGTCATCAGGCCTCCCGCTATGACTCACTATATCGTCGAGGTCCTGATTCCCCAATTACTCGATGAATAAAGGATAACGGAAATTAAATCATCTTCATTCGTGGCCGTTCGAAACATTGTAGAGCCTAGTACTTTTATCTATACTTGGTTATCGTATCTCTGTTTTTACCGATACATGATAAAGCCGATAACATCTAAGATTAAGCCGTTGGTGCAAGACCAGCAAGCAACATAGGCCTTGGAAACAGAAGAGAAACTTGTTCAGTGCCCTTTAGCCATTTTCTGACTGATATTTCCACACACGCGCCTGGAAGATGAAAATGGCGTCGAAAACGAGTACATGGAAGATGTTAGAGGACGCCCCTTGGGACCAGATATCATGTCCCATGTAATTCCATCTTTGTATTTTCCGTTCAGGTTGATATCAAAGAAAATAGTTTTCCTTTGTGATAGTTGGAAAAACGGGTCGATAAACTATCTTTCTCGGTCAAGTAACCTTTTTACACTGACTCTTCCAGATGCTAAATATCGAATTAATCCTGATTCGTGTATCAGAGTCTTAAATGGGAGTAAATTGTGAGGCAGTATGGTAACCCAGAGTTTCGTTCAGAGCTTCCTTATACTTATCTCCGCGACCCTCTTTTTAAGCTACATCAGCAACCTTTTCTACGCAAAGACCCGGATTCCCGATATCGTCTGGCTCCTTGGATTTGGCTATCTCATAGGTCCGGTACTGGGCTTTTTTGAGATCGGGACTTTCATGTCGATCTTTCCCCTGTTAATCTTAGTCACGGTCTCTATCTTTAGTTTTGATACGGGAATCAACGTCGACATTTCATCAGTGATGAGGACAGCGGTTAAAGCCCTAATCCTCTCCATGACCACATTCCTCGCCGTCACCTTTATCATAGGTTTCTCTGTGAGCTTCCTCTTCCCCCAACATTTCAAGCTTCTAGAAGGTTTACTGTTGGGGGCGATGATAGGGGGACTCGGAGGTATCTCCGTAACGGGGATCCTAGACCAGCTCAAGACGCTGATCCCATTCATTGAGGATGAAGGGATCGTCCTGAAATTAGAATCGACTATCAGCGACCCTATTAAGGTGGTGGCCTGCGTCACTCTTATCCGAATGATAATGTCCCCTGGGCTCAGCCTTGAGGATGGGTTCAAGGACATTGTGTTCACATTCACGGTCTCGATCCTCTTCGGCCTTATAGTAGGGCTGCTGTGGGCTGAAGTCCTCAACTTCCTCTGGGGCAGGCCCTTCAACTATATGATGACAGTAGCGGCCCTTTTCCCTATCTATATCGCCTCTGAATCGATCGCGGGCACCGGAGGAGGCCCAATAACAGCCCTCGCCTTTGGGCTAACTATCACCAATTATCGATACATCTCCCGAAAGATAGGATCCAACCGTAAGGTCAGGATCAATAAGAAAAGGATCCGAGAGTTTAATATGGAAATTACATTCCTGATCAAGGCCTTCTTCTTCGTTTACCTCGGGCTCACAGTGGAGCTGAGCCTAGAGTACTCTCTGGTGGCCCTAGGGATTGTTACTCTGATGCTTTGCGTACGTTACATGGTGGCCTCAGGAGTGGGGAGCCTCCTCAACTTCACCGTGGGGGAGAGGGTGTTAAGCAGAGTGATCTATCTCCAAGGGACCTCAGCCCTGGTTTTAAGTGAGCTACCAGGGCTCCTGGATCCCATGGGGCAACACCTTGACCTCGATATCTACAAGAACTTTGCCTATCTCATCGTCTTGTTGACTATTATCTTTGTCTCATCAGTTGGGCCTACGCTGGCGAAGAGGCAGCTTAGAACCATGTAAGGAAGAGAAAGCGCCTCAGCTGAGGCTCACGTGATATAGACGTTCATTTTTTCCTTATCAAGAACCGCATTGTGACCCGCCTCCCTTAGCTTCTCAGCGGAAAGTCTTAACCACTTTCCGTGGGATTCGGGATCATCATTACTAAGGTCGAGCTTGGAAAGTTCCTCGTGTCCCTGAAGCCTCGCGGCTTGCATCAGAACGTTCCGAGTAGCCCAGGCATCCATGGCGCACGGATCGGTGCTAGCCATGATAATGTTGAGTCTCGTTGCGTCGTCGTCGTTGCACCGGGGCCCCTTCCCGGGGGTAGAGTTGACCCAGATAGCGTCAAGAACGTTGAGGTCGGGGGCCCGGGTCCGGGCGATCTGGATCCCCATTCCTCCGGTCCGAACGCTCCTGTGGGCGCCACCACCTTGTAGCTTGTCGCTCACTACTCCCATGTAGTGCTTGACACAACCAGTAACACCATAGATAAAGTGGGCCTTGAGCACGGGAACGTTGATGAGTTTCAGCCTATTGGAGTCGTAGGTCTTGGTCTCTGGGTCCCAAACCCCCTCCTTGAAGCTGGTCAAAGTGCCGTGAGCCGTCTTAAACTTAGGGTAGGAGACCCTGATCCCCGTGATTGAGTCAGCGAAGCTCTGGATTACATAGCCGTCACAATCATCTCCCTCCGAGTATTCCCCCACCTCGTTCGAGGTTATCTCATCCCAAAGATATGTGGAGACCCTGTATCCTGGGAAGGACTCGGCGACGACACGGTTTGACTGGGCCCTGTCCTCGGCGTTATTCACCTCATAATCAAAGCTCCCCCCGTGGCGCGTCGAGCCATACTGGGCCTGACCGTTGTCGGCGATGACCACCTCCCCAGTGAAACCATCAGGATGCGAAACGATGGCTTCAATAATCGCCTTAACGAGGTCTGTGTTAGTGCCACCCCGTTGGTCCCATTGGGAATTGACCTTGAGGAGGACTATAGAGTCAGATTGCACCATTCCGTAGAAATCAATGCCTTTCTCCCCCATTAGGTCTATAAGTCTCTTGAATCCACCATCTTTGCCATCTGTGTTCTTGACTACGAAGATGTCAGAGGGTATCTTGCTCGCAGCCTTTGCCTCTTTGAGCTCTAATTCCAATACGTCGTACATGATTCCGTCCTCAATTAAAGTGTAGATACTGATCACTGATTCCATTTAGATATTAATAATCCTTGACCAAACGCTCAAAGATAGGTGGCATAGTAGAAGTAGATAAGGTAGAGCCCCACTATGATGAGGACCGCTCCACTGGATCGCTGGATCCTCTCCGTGGCCATGTTAATCCTCTGAATTAGATAATCCCTAGCCTGGGAGAGGAGGACCGTGGTTACGATTAGGGGTACCCCCATACCCAAGGCGTAGGTGATGAAGCTGAGGACCCCATAGAAGATCCCCTTGGACATGGAGTAGAAGAGAACGCTGACGAAGATGGGGGCGGAGCATCCCACCCCTACAAGCCCATAGACTATGCCAAAGATGTATAGGCCTAGAAATCCCTGCTTCACGGATGGCATGATGTCAGGGTAGATGAATGGCATCTTGAGGTCTAAGAGGTTCCTTAGCCCCATTATAATGATGATGATTCCGGCTACGATGTCCAACTGTGGTATGATCTGGGGGACGAGTTCCCCGAGGCTCGAGGCAAGTCCTCCTACAACGGCGAAAACAGTAATGAGCCCCAAAGTACATGCGAGGCCCCCGGTGAGGGCCTTCACGACCCCGAACTCAGCACCCAGGTAGTAGGAAACATATCCGGGGAGAAGAGCATAACTGCATGGAGAGAAGAGGGAGAAGACGCCGGCGGAGAAAGCGAAGACCAGCCCCGAGAGTTGGAATGCCATCCTATTTTCTACTCGTTGATAAGAGATAATATTTCGGTTTTTAGTTTCAGAGGGGGGACAGGGCCGTGCTTGTATCTTATCTCCCCCTCTCGGTCAATGATGACGAATGTGGGGATACTAGAGATCTTGAACTGTTGAGTCACAGGGGGGTCGGAGAGGTCTCTAGCGTGGATCCATGTTGCCCCAAAGGTCTCGGACCAATCTTCTAGGACTTGAATAGTGTCGTATGCCGGATCAACGGATATCGAGATTATAACAAAATGGTCCCCTATCTCCTCATGGAGAGAGACTAGACTAGGCATGGAGGCCCGGCATGGACCACACCAAGTTGCCATGAAGTCGATGAGCACAACCTCTCCGCTGTAGTCGCTGAGAGTCACGGTATTCCCGTTGATATCTGGGATCGAAAAGTCCATCCTCTCTCTCTGGATCTGCATCAGGAACCAGCCACCGCTGAGGATAGAAACTCCGATAATAGTAGCGATCATGAGGCTAAGGTTTCTGCTTGTGGAACCTGAGATCAACTTCTCGCTTAACTCCCTTAAATGCTAGCTTCTCTACTCGGTCTCGAATAAAACTTAGTAATACGCCTTGGGATTTCTATTAGATCTTTATCCGAGGACCAGCGCAACGAACGTGATGCCTGTGACCCCACCAAAGGAGGAAATCCCTGTGGAGAATGTAGTTGATACACTGAAATCGAGAACAGTTAGGTTACCCAACAGATAGTGATAATAACGTGGGCACCTCCACGATGGCGAGGCCCGCGCGTTAAAAGGTTTGAGCTATCCGGAACTTTTTTTTCACCAGTAGATGGCCTAGAATTATTAGTTTCTAGGCCTATTTGACGAGTTCTCGTTTAAACGATGCAGCATAGGGAGAGCAGTAGAAAACGGTCTCTTCCCCGGTGATATCCTCCCGATGGCCCCCCTCATAGATCTTACAGGCGCAATGAGTGTATATATTGAGGCTTGGTTTTAAGGCAATGGAGACGAGTTGAAAAAAGCGTTGAAAGAGCTTTTGGGTAAGACCCGCCCATCCTCGGTGAGATAATGAACCTTCCGTTCCTTCTTCCCCACCATCTCGATGTTCTGGTCGGCTAGACCATTCTCCGCGAGGTGCTGGCGGAAGGGTTAGACGAGACCGGGCTGATCTTTTTTCCCACCCTTCTTTGGAACTTCCTTATGATACCGTAACCATGGGTAGGACCCGCTTAGAGGATGATGAGGATGTAGAATCTTGTAAAATCGAAGATGAGGCCGTTGAGGTCTGCCACGATGTGAAAATTTCACGAACGGAGATATGTATAGCTTCTCTTAGGGATCCATGAGCAAGAATACCTGAATAAAGCGGTTATCGTACGAGACTCAAGCGCCTGAGCTCATTTTTCACGAAGATCTCCCTCCTCTCATCCGATAGGCTCTTTGTGAATTCATAGATCCTCCTCAAGACTCGCTGGATCTGCCGGATCTCCTCGCCATAAATCTCATCAGGTGATCTCCCATCAAGCATTGCGGTGGCAATAGCCTCCCCCGCAGCAATACCGCTTTCCACAGACCACCTGATCCCCTCACCCGACATAGGGTTGCAGAGCCCCGCAGCATCCCCTACAAGGAGGACTGACCCACGACCTATCCGGAAAAATCCATATGGGATTGGCCAGACCTCTTGGGTCTTCACCTTCTCTTCCTTATACCCGAACTCTTGAGACAACCAGATTTTGAGGGAAGCTAAAGGATCAGGATTGGCTCCCAGGCTCTCAGCTAGCACACCTACACCCATGATAAGAAAGTCGTCCCTGGGCAACACATATCCATAGGAGGGGGAGACAGTACTCTTGAAGAAGGCGTAGAAGTTGTCCCCGATATCTCCATGGGCCTCCACGTGTTCCTGGTAGACATAGAGCTTCCTTTCCTCAGACCCGTAGATCTGCCACCTCACCTGGGAGTTCACGCCATCAGCACCCACTAATGTCCTCGCCGTAACCTTCTTGGTTGCACCATTCGACTCAGCCAATGTAGCCTCGACTTCGCCTTTATCCTTGAAATCAGTCAGAGAGGTCCAAAGAAGCACCTCAACACCTAATTCCATAGCGGCATCGCGTAAGGTCTTGTCAAGAATGTCCCTGTAGACACTGATGAGCTTGTAGCCTTGGACCTTTCCTCCATTACCTCTGCCGCTAGGGGGTACATAGAAGAGACCTAGATTCCTGGGCTGAGAGTAGACCTCATTAGGGACATCAACACCGAGGTGTTCAGTGATCAGATCGATGCAGACACCAGGTAGGATGCCTCCGCACGGCTTGTGTCGGTATGTCCCGCCCCGTTCCACCAATAGGGTATCCAGCCCCTTCCTCGCGCACGTGATAGCAGCCGAAGCTCCAGCTGGACCTCCTCCCACAACGATGACATCGTGGTCAGGCATGACCTCCCCTTCTTCCCGCTGCGTTCATAAGGAGTTTGGCCAGGAGTTCAGTCTTGAGATCAGTCTGGCTCTCGAAGCTGCCTGCGAGGGCCTCCTGCTCTTTCCCGAGGTCGTAGCAGGTATGGTCATCAATGTCTATTAGGACACCCTGGATGCTCGCTGCCTTAAAGTCATCCTGATGCTTCCAGTAGAACCCTTCGCAGCAACACCCAAGGTAGCTCTTGGTGCCCCTCTCCCGGAGCCCCTGAAGGGTCTCCATAAGGTGCTCAAAGTTGAGGATAGTGACAGGTTTCATCCCCGCCTCTTCCACGAGCCTGTGAGCCTCCCCGTAGGAGCATAACCCACAGTCGGTGCACCCATCGGAGAACCTGTATTCGCAGGACGGGAGCTTAGCACAGTATGGGAGTAAAACTGTGTCGCATCCCTCCAAGAAGGGAAGGGGGCCCAGCCCGTTTACCATGTTAAGATGATTCGCCTCCGGGAGGCTAATTCCTAGAGACTCATACCTCGTCTTTTCTAGAGCCTCCATAATTAGCGCAACGAGATCCCCGGGGGAGACCCCAAGAATCTTGGACCCGGTTTCATCGAAGAAGCCGTGCACCACCTCTCGGATATCCTCCTCCCTGCTCAAGGTATTCTTGAGCCTCGCCTCTAGATCCATGACTGCCCTAGAGGGAAACACAAAAAAATCCCCTGTAATAAGGGAGGTTTTGATCAACCCCGCTGGTCGGTCCAAGGAAAGAGAAACTCTAATGAGACCACCAGGGGTCTTTGCAACGGATTTCACCTCAGCGACGCCCTTAAGGGGACGCCGTTGTGAGTGGATCCAATCAGTAGATCCATAGAAGGTGAGGTTTTGAGCCAGTAATCTGCTCTCGGCCCCCGTTAAAAGCCCTGGGATAAGAATGAGGTTGAAGGTCTCCTCAAACCCCCTTATGAGGGCTGCCTTAATTTCCTCTGCAGACGGGGCGTATCCCAGCTCCCATCGGAGGCATGTTACTCTCTCCTTTACCGAGTCGATCTCCTTGTCCTTAAGCTTCATCACAGGGATCCTCAGGACCCTGAGCATCGTATCGACATCGAAATCCACCAGCAATGTCCCCTGGAATAGGAAGGCCCCTTCCCTCTCAGTCCCCCCGGTCCCGGATATCTTCCTCCCCCCGACTTCGATATCGTTCTTGGGGCGGTACACAGCCTCTACTCCCAGAGAGCTTAAGGCTTTCACGACTCCCCTGCAGAGGTTCTCGAAGGTCCCTTGTCCGGCGAAGGAGGGTATCTTCGTCGCAAGATCCGACTTGGAGGCGATGATCTCCCAGCCTAGGGTCCGGGAGCCGAAGTAGATAGAGCCTCCCCCGGTGATCCTCCTATTGATGTCAATTCCGTTATCGAGGCAAAACTCCGCTCTCACCTCCTGCTCCACTGACTGGTGGAAACCCACGAGGACAGCTGCAGGGTCAAACTCCAGAAACCTAATTGTGTTGGGCGCCAGCCCCTGGGCCCTAGCCTGAAGAATTGCCTCATCTAGGGCCATGTTCTCTGCGGCGTTCCGGGGCCCCGTATCCAGAAGCCTCCATTCCTGAGGTCCATGATTAGTCAAGTTCAATGCCCTCCGATGGAGGCCATTATGTCCCTGAAAAGGAGGGAGCAGCATTCGTCGGAGAATCGGATCCCTAGCCCCCTTTCTCTTGCGTGGTTGTAGCCCTTTTCGCTGGGGTAAGCTATACCATTCACCCCGGCTTTAATGGCAAGAACATCGGTACGGGCCTTGTGTTCTCCTCTAGGCCTAGCGCAGCCTAGGATTATAGGGATCTCAGGCATGGCAAGCCTCGAGGCGAGAACGACCCTAGTGATCTCTTCGGGGGAGCTCGGGGTAATGTCATCCATTGGTGTCCCCTCTAACGGCATGAAGGCCACGACCACAACTGCGGCCAGATTGTGCCCGGAGAGAATCTCCAAGGCTCTCCTCTCACCTTCCAGCCTCCCATAGTGGAGCCCTACAACAACGTGGGGAACTATCGGAATGTCGTGTTCCTCGAGGATATAGAGAGATTGGTCATAAGCCTCGACGGTTAGATCCATATGGTAGATTCTACTAATGGTCTTCTCGGATCCAATGATGTCAAGCATCACGGCGTCTATGTTAATATCTGCGAGGGCTTCGGCAAGAACGGGCTCAACCAAACCGGTATGTACGACAATGTCTAAACCCAGCTCTTCTTTTGCCCATCCCATAGCCGGTACGAATTTCTGTAAGGGGACCCCGCCATCGCTTGTTGCCCCCCCGCTTACAAGAAGACCCTTCCCCCCCTTATCCATTATCCTGGTGCAAACCTCCCTAAGCATCTCAGGGGTGGTAGCCGGAATCATGGTCTCTAGGAGCTTCCCCTTACAGTGCTCGCACTGGAGCTGGCAACCGGTACCGGTCACCGAAACGCTTGGAAATCGCCATTTGTTCACCGCCCTATAGAAGGGTGTGTCGTAGTGGATAAACCCCGGGGCGTAGAAGAAAATCTGATCTGAAAACCGTACCCTCGAAATTCGGTATGCATCATCAAACAGGGGGTAGAGCTCATCGAAGGGGAGTTCAAAACATCGGTTTAGGGATTCGTTGATCATGAGATTTCTGCCACCGTTAGCTGTTCTCTGAGGAGACTAAACCACTTTGTATCCCCATCTGGGCCCTCACGATCTTGATATCGTTGATTCGAGGTTTGTATGGAAAGTTCCGCATCTGCCCCTGGAGAGCCTGAAGGGGGGTGCAATTTCCGAAGGGTCTATTACAGGCATTCATGAGAGTCTTCCCGTGGCACCCTGAGGTCATAAAAGGGTAACCCTGGGATATGATCTTATCCAGGGCGGTCTCCTTGATACCATAGTCATTGAGTCTGCCGTCGTGGTCAAAAGTCATCTCACAAGCCCCGGCGGAGCCGTTATCAATAAGATATCTCGCGAGCTGAACTCTCCTATATTGTTCTATTGGGGGCTGATGGCTGTTCTGCATCAAGGATCCCACCTCGGGAAAGAATGAGAAGAGGTGGGTGAAGGCCCCCATATCATGGACCCTTTGGATCGTCTCGATCATCTCCCTCTCGGTCTCCCCAATGCCTACAATGAGATGGACTCCAGCATTCATGATGCCAAAGACCTCTACAGACTCCGAGACCGACTCCCAATATCTATCCCACCTGTGAGGCCCCCGCACGCCTCTGCCCCTAGTCTCGTCGAAGATCTCCTCGGTCGCGGCGTCCACGGCGATGCCCACCATGTCAGCCCCGGCCTCCTTGAGATCTACGAGCCAGTCCCTGTCG
The DNA here is from genome assembly GCA_030739585.1 of Candidatus Bathyarchaeota archaeon. Taxonomy (NCBI): domain Archaea; kingdom Thermoproteati; phylum Candidatus Bathyarchaeota; species Candidatus Bathyarchaeota archaeon. The sequence goes on along the minus strand of JASLYX010000002.1, from coordinate 206,129 downwards.
ATGATGGTGGGAGTGATCAACGCCGAGACCCTCTCCATCACAGGGCTGATCCTAGCCACGACTGTGAGGGTATCATTGAAGGCTCGGGGATTGGTAACCATGGAGACACAAACCCTCTCGACAGCAGGGCAGTCTCCGTCCCTGATCTTGGAGACGACTTCATCAACAGCGACTGTAGGCCACTCGACCCTGATGAAGCTGTTATCGGCCCAGGGCGTCTTCGAGTCCCTGCTCCTAGAGAGGCCACAATAAGCGCATCTTGCTGAGCAGCCCTCGTCGTATGTGAGAAGCAAGTTGAGGCAGTGAAGCTTCGCATCGTTGAGGAACCTCCCTGGGGCTATTCCCATAGTCATTACTGCGGCAGTACTGGTACGGACCCAATCAGGGGACTGACGAATCCCAGTCTTCATTTGTATAACCATCCCATCTCCAAACCTGTTTTCGACATAAAGATCGGAACTCCATAAATAAACTATAGCTCGTGCGCGATTGGCGCTTTCAGCTTAGGCGTGAATAATACCAGAGATAACCTTTCGGGATCTATATAGTGCTTATTACAGGTCCAATGTAGATCCCCGATATATCAGAGATAGATTAGCCCTTGGGATTCTGAGGAATCCAACTTCATGTTGACCCTAAATGGTGAGTTCACTCGTAACCTGGGAGAAAAAGGGCCTCGGCCTCGAACATCTCATCAACCATCCTAAGGGTTTCGTCGATGGTGAGCGTGGAACTAGTAAGGGGGTCGAGAAGGATAGCCTGGAACGCCAGTTCCTTGTCCTTCTTTACGGCTGCTAAGGCCCCTAACTCCTGGACGCTTATATTTAGTCCTATTTAGGGCGGCGCACTGGGGAGGCAGATCCACGACGAAAATGGGTTGGATTCCCGTCTCGTCTACAAGGCAAGGGACCTCCACAATACAGTTCCCAGGGAGGTTGGTGATGAGCCCCGTGTTACTGACATTAGCATTCACCCTCCGGGGGATCCCCGTTTCGATGCTATGAATGATATGGGTGCAGTACTCTGTTGTCCTCCTAAGGGGGATCACCTCCCCCCGCTCCAGGGTCCTCCTCATAATCTCCTCTGCCTTAATCCTGCTAACAGTGAAGTCATTTAAAGTGTCGAGACGATAGTCGAGCTTAAACCTCTTTAGGAGGTCGAGGCGTTTCCTGAAATATGGGACGTACTCTGACATATGCTGGCTAGAATCCGTGACGAAGTAGCCAAAGGCCTTGAATATCTCTATCCGGGTGACATCGTAGCCTGCCCAGTGGGCATCAGGTCTATCATAGACCTCAGGGTCCGTGAACTTCTCCCTGAGGAGGGATAGGCGTCCTTGCCATTCCACTCGAAATCCAAGAACCAGGACATATGGTTGATCCCTGCAACCCTATAGGTGATCTCCTCAAGGGGGCCCCTAGGTAGGCGGCGAGCTCCTTGGATGTGTTCTGGACGCTGTGACAAAGTCCAATGTTCCTAACCCGGGTATAGTCTTTGATAGCCCAAGTGATCATCGCCATAGGATTGGTGTAGTTGAAAAGGAGAGCATCAGGACAGACCTCCTCAATGTCCCTGCAGATCTCGAGGATGATGGGGATGTGGCGGAGACCATAAAAGACTCCCCCAGGTCCAACAGTGTCCCCGATCCCCTGGTAAATGCCGTATTTTGCAGGAATGCTGATGTCAAGCCTGGTTGTCTCTAATCCACCCACTCTAATAGAGAGGATGATATAATCGGCGCCCTCCAGGGCCTTCCTCCTGTCCGAGGTGGACTCCACATCTGTCTTAAAGTCATTTTGGCCCACTAATTTCATGGTATGCGCCTTTATGAGGTCAAGGCGCTCCTCGTCGATATCAACTAGGACAATTGTGCCGTCCCTGAGCTCCGGCCAGGAGAGGAAGTCCCCCACAAGTTTCGCGGTGAAAACGTGGCTCCCAGCTCCTATCATCACAAGTTTGACCATATCAATCTCCTTATGCAACGTGTTTACTCTTTTCCTGACTCTGAAAAGACTTGTGAGACCCAACGATGGTTTCTCCGTTTTGTTGTAAAGACTTTTCAATCCAAAATAGAATATGAAAAAAATGGAAGTAATTAATATCTGTTAAGAGGCTTCTGTTCGGGCTCGTATACGCATGTGTAAGTAAAAAAGAGGGTTCTTGATCAACCTCCAGGTCTGACCTCAAACCTCAAAAACTTCGTGTAGGAAGCGGAGAAGCAAATACCTATGCCAACTACAAGGGTCGCGATGTTAGCCCAGTTGGCTACGAGAACCTCAGACAGACTCCGCACCCTCTTAAACTTATCGTAGCCATAACTCAAAAGGTCAGATGCAGTATTCTCATACAGGTTTGTCGGTGATATTTTCTCTATTCTTGATTGAATTAAATACCTCTGTTTCTCCGTTTCCTCGAATTCTTGTGATGTCTTGAGTTCCTCTCCCGAGATTCTTCGAAAACCACCTCCAGGGAGTGGCACTATTATACTGCTAATTACGGATGCAAAGATACTGATCACAAATACGAAGACCAGCCATGTCGCAATAGAAGATATTAACGAAATGGGCGGCTTCTTAGTAAAGACGGAATAGAAAAGGCCTAGACTCAGCCAGAAAAACAGATAGATCATTGTAAGCATCGTAAAGATTAGGATCTTGGAGATTTCCACGCCAGTTGGCCCAAATCCAAGCATTGGAATGGCAATTCCGGATACTATCAAGATTGTGCCTAAGGTCATGGTGGCAAGAGCAGTTGCACCAGCGATAAATTTGCCATTGATTACAGAGTCTCTGAAGATAGGCTGTCCAAAAAGTACTGATAGCGTTCCGCTAGAACGCTCCTTATTGATTGCGTCAAAGCTTAAGGCCAGTCCAAGAAAGGGCCAAAAGAATACCATGATCTCAAGGAAAGAGAAGTCGAATTTAGTCCCCAAGAAGATGTTTAGGAATCCCATCTCCTCATAGTCCCGAATGAAATCTACGCCCTGATAAGCTGAGAGAGTCGATAGCAGTAGAACTAGACCGAACAGGATGAGGAATCGCTTGCTTCCCAACTGGTCCCTGAGTTCTTTGGCAGCTACGGTGAATGTTCCGGCCAGATCAATCACTCATAGTAGTTCTCACGAGCGTTAATCCCCTGGACGTATCTCGGACCGTAGGAATCTCATGTAGGAGATGGCGAAGCAGATGACTATGCCCACCACGAGGGTCGCGATGTTAGCCCAGTTGGCCACGAGAGCCTCGGTCAGCGTAAGTGTCCTCCGAAACTCTTGGAAGCCCATGCCATGCATGAAACCCCCGGTAACGCCCAGAATATCCGATGCAGCCTCAGCGTAAAGGTTCGTCGGCGACAATTTCTGGATGGTAGATCGTACCACCTGTCTCTTCTGCATCATCTCCCTGAACTCAGGGGATATCCTGAGCCTTCCCTGTCCTCCCTGTCCTCCCATCGTGAGATCCCTTCCCGGAAGGGGCACTATCATGCCTGCAATGGCAGATGCGAGTACACTGAGCACGATGGAGAAGATGAGCCAGGTAGCGATAGATGCCATTATTGACGTTGAAGTCTTTTTAGCTAACACCGAGTAGAGGATACCCAAGGTCAACCAGAAAACCAGGTATACTATGGTCAGCAGCGAGAGAACTAATATCTTTAAAGCATCAGCACCGGTGGGCCCGAACCCGAGCATGGGAATCGCCAAGCCTGAAAGTATGACGATGGTGCCCACCGAAATGGTCAACAAGGCTGCGGCTCCAGCGATGAATTTACCGTTGATCACTGAGTCTCTAAAGATTGGCTGCCCTAGGAGTATTGAGAGTGTACCGTTAGCTCGCTCTTTGTTAATGGCATCGAAGCCAAGGGCGAGACCCAGCAGGGGGCCGGCGAAGACCATGATCTGGATGAATGAAAATCCAAACTGACTTCCTGAGAATATATTGACGAATCCGGCGGCTTCGTTGTCTCTGATGAAATCTACGCCTTGATATGCAGTGAGTATAGAAAGGAGCAGGACCAAGGCAAACAGGATGAGGAATCGCTTGCTCCCAAACTGGTCCCTGAGTTCTTTCGCGGCTACAGTGAAGGTGCCCGCCATTTTCAGCCCTCCTCGTAGTACTTCATAAAGATCTCTTCCATGGAGTACTCTTTGGGTTTCATCATAAGAATCACGGCGCCGTTGTCTGTTATCGTCTTGGATACTTTGTAGTCGCTTTCAACGCCCCCATAAACAAAGAGCCGATTACTTTTCTGAGTCACCGACTTGACTCCCTCAACGGCCTCCAAGTTCCTGACAAGTCCATGAGGCACCTCAGAGAGCATGAACTCGATGTTCCTCTCCTCGCTCCCAATCATATCATTTGTTAGGTTCTCTAGAGTCTCCATCACTATGAGCTTCCCTTTGTTAATGATACCAACACGGTCGCATGTCATCTGAACCTCGTTGAGCATATGGGAAGTTAGCACGACTGTGAGTCCCTGCTCCTTGTTTAAACGGATTATTAGCTCCCGTACCTCTTTGGTGGCTACTGGATCCAGGCCCAAGGTGGGCTCATCCAGAAAGACGAGTTTAGGCTGCTTGACTAGTGTCGCGGCTATCCCGACTCGTTGCTTCATCCCCCTTGAGAATTTTTCATATTTTTCGTCTGCCCAATCAGACATCCCTACGATCTTTAGCATCTCGCCGATCCTCTCTTCACGTATATCTTTCGTTAGGTCATTGAGCTTCCCGACGTACTCAAGGTTCTGGGCGGCCGTGAGCTCACCATATAGGCTGCTATATTCTGGGAGAACACTGGCGACACTCCTTATTTCCCTAGAATTATCGATTATGTCGTACCCCGCCACGGTAGCCTTCCCCGAGGTAGGCACAGAAAGACCCATGAGCATAAGGATCGTGGTCGTTTTCCCGGCCCCGTTGGGGCCTAGGAAGCCGAATATCTCTCCTTTCTGCACAGCCATATCTAAGGATTCAACAGCTGTGAAGTCGCCGTATCTTTTTGTCAGATCGAATGTCTCTATCACATTTTCAACCATTTCGTCTATCTCCTCTTGAATCTCGTGAACACAATCGCGAGACCGATTACAGCTATTATTGCAAGCCCAAGCCCTAAGAAGCCCCACGAAGTTGATGCCTGCGCGGTTAGTCTGAGGTCGGCCTCCTCGGATTCCGCTTGGTCACTTAAGGCCTGCACAGTGACAATATAGTCCCCCGCAACGGTGTCCGAAGGCGTCTCCGCCGATAAGGTGAATATCGCCGATGTCATTGGGGCCAGAGATGCTAGTTGTGAAGGAGAAACCGTGACGTCCCAATCCGCGGGGACAGTCGTCTCAAGGTGGAGGAACGTCAAGGGGGAAAGCCCAGCGTTGGTGACCTCAACATTGAACTCTACAGAGTCTCCAATGGTTATTGTGGTGAAGAGCGTTGAGAGCTCGAGTTCAACATCGTGGGAGCCCACAACAGTGGCTTTGAGTTCGATCTTCTCAGACAGTGCCCCCTCTGCCGACTCAGCTTGAATCACCAGAGCATAATCGCCGGTCTCTGTGTTGCTCGGAGGCTCCACGACTAGGTTTAGATGCTCAAAGTCATCCACTGGGAGGTAGAAACTGGATACCTCGATGCTCCCCGACATGAAGACGGCGTCCCAGTTGTCTGGAGCTGAGACGACATTCATAGTGAGCTGGTCGTCGTTATCTCCGTTGTTTTCGACTTGTAAGGGATATGTGATGGTGTTCCCCGCTTCAACTGTGACATCCGTGAAGGTGCTCAAAATCTCGATGTCGCTGAAGGACTCCTTCAGTTCGACCCCCAATGAGAGGGTGTCTCCTACGCTCCCTCCTTCGGACTCAACGAGTACCATGAGAGAGTAGCTTCCAGGCTCGTAATCATCGGGGGAGATCACCTCGAAGACAAGGTTTGAATACGATCCGGCTGATATTAAAAGACTAGAAACCTCGACAGTCTCTGACATAAAGACAGCATCCCAGGTCTCAGGAGCAGAGAGAACCGTAAGTATAAACAGGTCATCAATGTCTCCTTTGTTCCGAATTGTTAGCGCGTAGTGGATAACAGTTCCGGCGTCTACAGTAACATCGGTGAATGAGCTCAGGAGATCCACCTCACCCTCGGACTCCTTGAGACTTACCTTCAACACCAGAGAGTCCCAGATTACCCCGTTATCCGAGACCATTAGGATCTCCAACTCATACACGCCTACATCAGCTGTAGGAGAAGGCTGCACCTCAAAACTAAGAGCCTCCGAGTCACCAGATTCAAGAAACAAACTAAGGACCTCCATGCCGCTCCCCGTGATAAAACTCGTCTCCCAGCCCTCGGGAGCATCAATAGAGAACTCGACGGTCTCATCAGCTTCACCCGTGTTAGTAGCCATGACGGCGAAGTTGACGGCATTCCCTAGCTCCTCTGTAATATAAGGATAAGTAGAAGCCAGCTTGGGTTCTCCGATCTCGGACTGGGATAGCGGAGTGGGTTGAACTAAGAATATTAACGAGGTGTTCAAGCTGCCAATGACAGTGAGATTAACACTCCCTATCTCGATCGCATTTTCCGGAACACCCACTTCAAGAGTGAGGCTAAGGTCCCCGGAGCTAAGTTGCACTCTACCAATTTCACCCATGGAGTCAAGAACCCTAATATCCCATCCCTCCGGGCCGACCACGCTAAACTCTGTCACTTCAGATTCATCCAAAATACCTACAGTGAAGGGAAAGCTTGCCGTTTCACCCCGGGAGACGATCCTGCTCAGTACGGATGCATCAAGCCGTAGGTTCTGGAGGAGAACGATCTCCCCCATCTTTATGGGGTCGTTCTCTTCATCTAAGAACAGCCCAGCAGGTAAATTGATGCTAGTCTGATCCCCCGAATAACCATCCTTCTCAAAGTATATCGTGTATTGCCCCGGATTTTCAATTGCGAACCTAAAGTATCCATCTTCATCTGTGTAAAGTGTGGACGCGAGGTTCCCCGAGTCTGAATAGGCCATTACCTTGACGTTGAAGACAGGCTCCCCTTTTTCATCCAAAACAGTACCGTGAACGTTCCCGGAGCCAGCAGGTACGGCAAATATCCAAGCGCTTATTGGAGATGACAGAAGAAAAGCCATTAGAATAAGTACAATTGCCCCAGTTCTCCTGTTCATTCTAATCTAACCCATAGATCATATTTTCTAATGGTTTGTAATTATAACCTTTTTCAGAATTAGGCCATAACCCATTCCAGATCAAATAGGCATTACCATTATTTGACTTTTAGAACCTGCTTTCTTTCGACTCACCCATTTTTCCAGTGATAGGGGCTGGGAGATCCTAAGATACAGAGCCACCCTCGATCAACTCCTGGACCTCAACCATCAGCTCCTCGAAGAAAACGATCATCAGGGGCGAGGTCTACCCTTTAACGTCTTCTGTATCGAAAAATAACTTGCCTAACGGATCTGTTATGTTTAATGCGCATGTGATTACTGAAATATTATTTTAACATCATATAAAGATTATAATAATTCTTTTTAAACATGTGTTTTCTAGACAGCCTTTAAGGTTGTCTTCGCTCACAGGACACAATCATCTCCTCAGCTATCCATATTTTCATAAAAAATAAATACTTAGCAATCAAATAGCGGCTGCTCCCGCTAGGCTAGAAGGAGGCCCCCACCTCTTCGGCTGAACCAGGAGCATACTCTCGCAAACCAAGCACCCCCGAAAAAACAATTCATTGAACAGCACACCAGTCCTGAGGAGGCCTCATCACCGGAGAACGCCGATTAGGGTGCAAGGAGCATGGAAGTCATCCCCTAGAGAGAGATGAGACTGGGAAAAACCAACCTCAGATAGGAACATCCTCAAGATTATGAACTATCATATGAATGACATAGAAAATAGAAAAATCTCGCATATGAAACCGTATCCATTGACTCCATCCCTATATGCCCCAGAGATGCTTCGTCAAATCCTACGTTCTCAGGAGATTCAGGTCTTGTTATGAGCTCACCCAAAGGAGCTCGAGAGTTGCTCTGAAAAAGGCCGTGATCAATGCAACCACCACGGTATCGCTAAGCACTATTTCGCCGTTCATCTAGCCATATAACCCAATACGTCGAACTGTATCTCCCTAAGCTCCTCTATGAGAACCAGGCGTCTCTGGAGCGTGGGGCACGCTAATAACTCATCCACGAGCGCCTCTGAGATATAGAGAGTTTCAAGCTCCTGAGTGTTCCTGATGCGGATCATCCGCGACTTTCTTGGGTGTATAGGTCCGCTTATCCTAATGGCTGTGGCTATAGCATCGCGGTCATTTGCCAAATAGGGGGGAGTCTTCCCCGTGTGACCGCTTCCCTGGGTGAGGCAGTTCACATAGGTCTTATGATGATCGATCTTATCAAAAGCCCTTCTAGTGGTTAGGTCTGCAAGCCCTAAACCGATCGCGTTCCCATGGGTTTCCTCCGAGAGGTCGAGCACCACTATCTTTTTGATCTCCGCCGCCCTCGGATCGTATTCTCCTGGCATCCAGAACTTCCCTGTGACGTTGGTATCCATCCCAACCCCGCTAATATTTTTCCCGATTTCCTCAATCACAAGCACATCGATATCCCTGAAGGGCAGTCGGGGTAACAGGTTCTTTGCGATCTCCAGCAACTTTTTTTCCTGCTCATAGAACTCCTCAGGGAGCAATGCGTGGATCTCTGCAGTCTTGTGATGAGCGTTCTCCAGCAACGCCAAGCCCATAACAATGTTGGTTCTTTCTATGATGACCCTCCCCGCCTCGGGGAGTATTCGATGGTAACCAACGTATTTGTGCCAGTGGATCATCTCAGCCCCCTTCTGGTTTCCGAGACCTATCGCCAGCATCTTCAAGAGACCCGACTCAATCTCGCCCTTGAAGTCTGTATGAGGCTTGACTCTACCCACGACAAAGATCCCGTCCGCCTCTAGGACTTTACGGCTGAGATAGACATCAACTCCGTCTGGTAGAGTTCCGATCATCTGAACCTCCATGCTAGCCTCGATAGGGGCACCCACAGATTCCTCACTGATGCCCAGGCTACTAAGTACCTCAATCTGTCCTTCTGGAGTGGCGCCTCCGTGACTCCCCATAGCGGTTATTATGAACGGCTCAGCTCCAACTGCTTGGAGTTCGGCCACGACAGTCTTGAGGATCAAAGATATATCCGTGATTCCCCTGCTCCCCGCGGTCACCGCGATGCGTTGCCCCTGTTTCACCCGATCTCCGAGATTCTTCTTCGCTAGCTCAGATTTTATCTTAGCCGAGATATCAGAGATCTCAGGTTGATGAAATATCTGCCTAGCCTCGGCCATCTTTGGGAGGTTCATAACTTGGAATAGGGCAATAGGCTTAAGGTTTTTATTGTAATTCCTCTTACAAGCGCAACAAACATTACATTGTTAGAAGACAAAATTTGCCAATAAATCTTTATCATAAGGTCTCTATGTGCCGATGATCCGTAATCCTGTAGCCGATAAACACATGTAATTCTTTACAGAGTTTGATAGAGATTTCCGGGTTCTACTATTAACACGAGGATTACGCTCATTCAGCGCCGCCATACTAACCGTTTGTTTCACTATCTATATGAGCAAACTAGGGGCACCCCCAGCACAACTGGGGATTATATTCACAGGAATGGCGTTGGTAGCAAATATGAGAAGTTTGGGTGAAGGACTAATTGCTGATCTTTTAGATAGAAAACGGGTACTTTGCATTTATTTATGTTCTTTGGATATTCATGAATAAATAGTTTCAATGGTTAAAATCTTCAATCCTATATCCTATTCGTACCGGTTTGAAAAAATATATAATGTGTAACATCGTGCGCGAAAATATTTATGATGTTTTATAATGGTGGGGCCGGAAGGATTTGAACCCTCGACATTTGGGTGTCCCGCTCCAAAAACTCGTCATCCCCTCACGGGTCAGCATCCAACTATATACTTTCTGGAGCCCAACGTCATGCCAGGCTAGACCACAGCCCCTTGCAGACACCGCTACAACCCACCAGATAAATAAGCATTACCACCCCCAGGAAATCCTATAGTCGGAAACCTCCCCGCCCCCGAGATCCAATGCTTATCCTGTCCCCACATCAGAACACCACGGACGATCCTCCGGTTCAGGAGACCCATGCTCCCCGAAATCAAGGAAAGCAACAAGACTGCAACCTGTAGCCCTACCAAGACCATACGTTAAGAAGGCAACAGATACAACCCCTAAACTGAATTATTCAGAGCCGTTCCCAACTCTATCAAAATACACTGCCTTTATTGGCAAACCCTGGATGAGATGACCATAGAAGATGATAAAATAGAAGGGGTACTCTATCTCCACAAATTCCGAGAAGAGTAGCCTCCGATCTTAAAAAATAGGTAAACTCAAACAGACAGTTTTGGTTGTTGATTCCGGTACAGAGGGTTGTTTCAGACCGTATAATTAAATCCAGTAAAGGTACCTGTGAAATCAAGGTGCATCCCTTGGTCAACCCCAACATACTCTCCCAGAGATACGCCACCCGGGAGATGAACGCTATATTCTCAGAGGAAGGCAAAGCAAGATATGAGAGAGACCTCTGGCTCGCTGTCCTAAATGCCCAGAAAGAACTGGGCCTTGAGATCCCCATGGAGGCTATCGAAGCTTACCAGAAGGCAAAGGCCGAGATAGACCTGGGCCTAATCAAGGAGATCGAGATGAGGACTAAGCACGATGTCAAGGCAAAAATCGAGGCCTACAACATCGTCTCTGGGGACTACGAGTACCTCCACATGGGAATGACTAGCCGAGATCTCACAGACAATGTAGAGCAGCTTCAGATCAAGAAGGCCGGACGCATCCTCCTCGGAAAGTACGTTTCGGTCCTCCAGCACCTCCTTGACAAGGCCGACGAGTACAGGCACATTGGAATAGCCGCCAGGACACACCACCAGGCAGCCCAACCTACCCTCTTAGGACGGCGATTCGCCATGTGGGCTGAGGAGCTCCATAGTCATCTAACAAACTATGAAAAGTACCTAGACTCATACCCCCTCAGAGGCATCAAAGGCGCTGTAGGCACCCAATTCGACATGGCTAACCTAATGGGATCCCCGGAGAAAGCTAGCCTCCTTGAAGAGAAAGTGGCCAAATCCCTGGGATTCACAGAAATCTTGAATGCCCCCGGCCAAGTCTATCCCAGGAGCCTCGACTATACGCTTATAAGCCACCTTGTAGCCCTCGCCTCGGCATGTGAGAGCTTCGCTAAGACCATCCGTCTCATGGCGGGATATGAGCTTGTCACCGAAGGATTCAAGGAGGGCCAGGTGGGGAGCAGCGTTATGCCCCACAAGATGAATACCCGAAGCACAGAGCGGATCTGTGCATTCTCACACCTCCTAAAGATGTACTCAGATGGTGCCTCCCGTCTCGCGGGAGACCAGTGGGAGGAGGGAGACGTATCGTGCTCTGCCCTCCGCAGAGTCATAATACCTGATGCGTATTACGCCAGCGACGGCCTCGTCGAAACTGCCCTCACAGTACTCAACCAGATGGGAATATACCCAACCATCATAGAGGAGGAACTCGACAGATACCTCCCGTTCCTCGCGACTACGTCCATCTTGGGCGTAGCCCTTAGTCATGGAATGGGCAGAGAGAAAGCCTACAACATCATCAAGACTCACGCTATAGCTGAAGCCCTCAGAATGCGAGAACAGGGCACCCAGAAGAACAAACTCGTCCATTCCCTTGCCCAAGACTCAGACTTCAAGGCATCAGGAATAACAGCTGACGAGCTCAATGAGATCTTAAAGGATAGAACACGATTCATAGGGAACGCGTACAACCAGATCGACGCAGTGAAAGCGAAAGTTCAACCCCTCATCCAGAGGCACTCTACTGAGGCCCAATATGAACCTAAGGATATTCTTTGAAGCTTACCACCGAAATGTTTAAAGAAGCGCACCAGTGCCGTTTTTATGGGTAGCCGGCCAAAGGGCGTGGGTTCCACCCGAACTCATTCCGAACTCGGAAGTTAAACCACGCTCCGTTTGCGGCGGTAGTGATGTCTTCGGCCTCGCAAAACCGTGAAAGCTGGTAGCCCACCCATTCTAAAAGATCAAAGAATCGAGTATTATGGAAGGCTCTAAGATGAACATTTATAAAAAAGAAGAGAGTTTCAGTTGCTGATCTATATGTATATTCAGGTCGGCCAGCTTCTCCAGAATCAGAGTGATATCGGGATGGTTCTCCAGACCCTCTTTAGCCTAAGCTTTATTGTCTACCTATTCTATGCACAACGGATCCAGGCGATGAGCATGCTCAGGGCCATAGAAGGTACCCTCCGCAAGGTCAAAGAGATTAGGGACAAGGGGTACAACACCTCCATTGAGGAGGTAAAAAAGGCCTCAGAGGATGATTTTGATCCCACCCCAGAGGTAGAGAGATTCCTCGAGCATTTTTTCATCCCTCCCACGAGTTTGGATCCTGCCGGGATTGTCGGTAAAATGGGGCAGCTCCTCAACGTCAGGGAGAATATATTTGAGGCCGAGGTGCGAAGTATGGCACCCAAGGCGTCCGATAGTGAGATTAACAATTTAGAGAACCTTCTGGAAGCAAGCCTCGCCCTAAATGTTTACCATAAAGTGATTCGACACTTTTACCTCCTCGGCAAAAAGACCATGAACATCTATGTCATCATGCAGATCCATATGATCCTCCCCATGATCGTCAGGGAGATCGAGGCATACAGTCGTGCCCTCCAAGCGTTTAAAGAGGGTATACCCATAGGGGACAGCGTCGGCCCCCTCGTTGCTGCTCGTCTAATGCATGGCCATAAATGGAGCGAAATCGCAAAGGAGATGGTCGTCGCAGAGGTCCCCTACAATGGACGTACCCTCATTATCACTAAGGCCAAGGGACCCGGGGGCTCCGTGGGGAAGCCAGGAGACGCGATTGAGAACATACTTAACAGCCGAAAAGGACGTAAGAAAGTGGACGCAGTTATAATGGTAGACGCCGCCGGTAAACTCGAGGGAGAACCTACTGGAGGCATCGCTGAGGGAGTCGGAGCCGCCATCGGAGGCATCGGGGTAGAGAAGCATAAGATAGAGGAAGCTATCAAGAAGCATAATATCCCTCTATACGCCATCGCCATCAAGCAGGACATCACCCACGTTGTCGCCCCCTTGGTAAAGGAGCTCTATACCGCCTGTGACACCGCCGTTGAGACGGTCAAACGCATAGTGGACCATAGAACCAAGGAGGGAGACACCGTCCTCGTGGCCGGCATTGGTAACACTGTGGGGGTTGCCCAATGACCACCCGCATGACCAACGCCAAATCCAGTACCCCAATAATGAGTCTTAGCTGGATCAGCCGCATATCTTTAATTGTCCTTGGGTTAGTCAGCCTCTTCTTCCTCGGGCTAGGATTCCAGACTTACGGAGGAGAGAACTCCGATCAAGGAAACATGTACATCCTCTTAGGTACAGCAGGCTTGGCCATGATCGGCTACATGTTCTTCAGAACAAAGGCGGTATCAAGCCAGAAGCCCCCCGTTGAAAAGGCAGAGGTCATCACAATACTTGAGTGCCACAGCTGCAATCTTAAAAGGGTCAGGGATTTCCAACGGGGAGACTATATATACAAGAGCGATGAGGACTGCACAAGATGCGAGGAAATCATGACCATCAAGGGCATTCACCGGAAAGCTGAACCCAAAAAGAAACGTTAGGCAGTCGTCACTGTACATCCGTCAGACTCTATTATCACCGTGTGCTCCGCCTGAGCCACCGAAGCCCCACTTTTCTCTACGAGTTGGGGATACGAATGAACGCACTTCCCCTCTATCAGCTCCTCGAAAGCCTCGGTATCTCCAGGGATCCACCTAGATGCAAAAGGTAGGGTTCTATGGCGAGTCTGGATCAGCTTGAGCATCTTCTTGGCGGCGTCACTCCGGACTCTCCTCTTTTTCAAGAATCGATAAATATTGCTGGGGGCTCCGTCTATGACATAGGCTGAGGCGTCTCGGGGAACCGCAAATGGCTCAATTGCATATACTTCGCCTTCCTTGAGCCTGTGGCCATTGGTGCCGCTGATATTAGGTATAGATTTGCCGGCGTGGACTATGTATCTGCCGAGCCTGTGGCCCGAAAGGTTGCGAATGGGAGTGAAGCCCCTGGACTTAATGGCCTTCTCGATAGCTGCACCGATATCAGACGCAACCACGCCAGCTCTTGCTATCTTAATCGCGGCCTCCAGACCAGCTACAGCAGCCTCAGCCATCGGAATATACTGGGGGTCAAGGCAAATGGTGACGGCGGTATCGGCGATATAACCATCGACGTGGACTCCTATATCAATTTTTACAAGGGACCCATCAGGGATTACCTTTGGATCCCCTAAAGGGGATGTGTAGTGGGCCGCGACCCCGTCGATATCAACGTTACAGGGAAATGCTGGGGCTCCCCCGAGTTTTCTGATATTGTCTTCAACGAAGCTGCAGATCTCGATGACAGGTCTTTCCACCTCAACATAGCTCCGGGTCTTTTCGCGCACCTGGGATGCTATGTGTCCAGCTTTCATTAAGGGTCCAAAAGTCTCCAGTGTATAACCTCCACGTTAAGTTGTAGTCCGATGAAAAAAGAGCTTTCCCAGATATCTTCATTTAACGATGAGGATGGGCTTGGTGCAGGAGTCCACTACTCTGCGGGTTGTGCTCCCTAATATCCATCCCGTATAGCCCCCTATTCCCCTGCTTCCCATCACAATAAGATCTGCACCGTATTCTTGGGCGTATTTAGTAATGGTCGCCGAGGGACGCCCCTCCTTGAGAATAGAGTCGATGAGGAGGTTCGGATGTTTTTTCCTAATCTTTGCTTTGGACTCATCAAGAACGTTCTTGTAAACGCGCCGCATCTTATCCTGATATTGGGCCATATCCTTTGCCGCAGATAGGGGTACACCCCCGAACCCCTCGTCTGGAAACATAGGGATCATCACCCTTTGGACGACAATAAGCAGGATTAGCCTTGCCTTGAAAGTGGTAGCTAGCATGACGGCATGATCTAGTGCGTTGTCAGAGGGCTCAGAGCCGTCAATACTTACCAGGATCGTATTGTACATTGTTTAATCATTTGAATATTTGAAAGGTTGCTTATAAAATCCACCCAAACGGTCCTCTGACAGCTGTGTTCAGCCTCTAATCGGAAGAATATTAAGGGAAATATATCGCTAAACGATAAGCCACACTGATTCTCATCTTTGAAGCTGCAGACCCCCTTCCTCTATATTTTGCAGTTTCCAGGACGAATCTGGAGAACCCTAAATATTGGTGACCTGACTGGCAACTTTAAAACATTCTGAGACGGATATCATTGCAGTAATGGCAACGCTGAGGAGGGGGGTAAGTCCGCGGCGTTTCAGGATGGATTGCGCTATTGACGTGATCGATGGCTGTATCTTTAGGGGTGATGTCCGCGCGCGGTGTTTTCTAGGTCCGCCTACGGATTAGAGGTTTTTGGAGACACAGGTTAAAAATGGGGGGTGCACTCCTATTTGATTGGTATGGATTGCGACATCCTCGTCATTGGCGCGGGTATCCTGGGGTTGAGCACGGCTTACCATGCAAAGTTAGCGAATCCGGGTAGCAGAGTCACTGTGGTGGACCGGTTCGGGGGGCCCGGCCAGGGAAACAGCGCTAAGAGTGAGGGAGGGTTCCGGAATCTATTTACATCTGAGACAAATTTTCTCCTGGCTGATTCCACCATTGATTGGATGTTGCATCTAGAGGGGAATCTGGATCACCATGTCGGAGTGTCACGGATCGGATACCTGTTTCTTTTGAGCGAGAAGCAGTACTCGGAGCAGAGAAGGGCGTGGGACAGGATCGGAACCCGAGCGGAGATACAGGTCCTAGAACGTGAGGAGCTAGAAAAGCGGATTCCCGCCCTTGTCACTCAGTTTGAGGAGGACGATGAGGCGGAGCTCATGGGGATCAGGGACATTGAGTACGGGGTATTAGGGGAAAAGTGCGGAACAGTAAATGCGGACGCGTTTACCCGGGCCTATGAGAAGCTTTTCTTAGGACTAGGAGGGGAGGTCCAATACGGGACGGAGGTGACAGATCTAGTAGTGAAGCCTAAACTGGAACTGAAGATCCCGGGGGAGCCATTCGTCTGGCAGGACGCCCAGATCAAAGGGGTCAAAACGAATAGAGGCGCAATAGAGGCGGAGACCACAGTGGTTGCGGCGGGAGTCTGGTCGAGCATGCTCATGGATCCCATCGGTGTGGAATCCCATATGAGGCCTAAGAAGAGGCAGATCTTCGCGTTCAAAGACCCGAGACTGGGACCCCTTTTCCACGTAGAAGGGCTAAACAAATACGGGTCAATGCCCCTTACGGTTCTGCCTAAGTCTAACATACTCTTTAGGCCAGAGTTGAGCGAGGGAAGCATTTGGATGGCATGTGCCGACGATTTAGGGCGGGGTTTCAGGTTGGAGGACAACCCCCAGGCTGAGGAGGATTATTACACAGATGGTGTATATCACGTGCTGGCTAAGTATTTCCCGTGTTTTAAGGACCTGAGGCCTATGAACAGTTGGGCAGGTCAGTACGCGATTAATGGGTTTGACGAGCTGCCGGTGGTGAAATCGATCCCAGGGATGATCTACGTGGGAGCAGCTAGCGGGAGCGGAATCATGAAATCCGACGCGATTGGGAGGATAGCTGCCGCACTATATGCTAAGGAGGAAAAGGCGGAGCTGTTCGGGGGGCGCAAATTCCGGGCCTCTGATTTAGGCATTAATAATCGGCAGGCGGAACGGGAGACCCTGATCATCTAAAGATCCCAGTTCTTAAGGCCGTTGATAATACCCTCAATAAAATTGTAGACTGTTCCAGAGCTATATTCCTCGGGTCTTTGTCGGTGAGATATAATGCGATTCCTGATGCACCCGCAGAAGGATGATCAAAAATCATCTCCAAGGCTTCGTCCACCCAATTGCTGGGGAGGCTATCAGCTACAGAAGGCTATAGCATAGGACCTCTTGTGGGTTAGAGTGTCCATATCTATGTGTACATATGTGGTTTCTGTGGGGGTAACCAGACAAATTATCTCGAGATCACTTACTAGGAGGGGGTCCCTAATGTACTTAGTGATGATATATGACACCTGTGAGGTCAAGGGTCTCCGGCTCGCGCGCGAGGAACTTTTATTATCCTCCGTCTGATCATTCAAAGTGTTAAGGTGATTTAATGAGTGAGCAAGCTGTAGCGGTTCTCCAGACAATGAAAGACGCCGGAAAGCCCATGCGCCCTGGTGAGGTCGCCAAGGCTTTGGGCATTGAGAGCAAGGAAGTCTCTAAAGCCATAAAAGTCCTCAAGAAAGACGGTAAGGTCCATTCCCCAAAGAGATGCTATTACGCCCCAACTGAGTAAGTGGGAAAAAGGACCCTTTTTTTATTATTTTTATTAGTACAGCGCGCGAAAGGCAAAGTGCCTCAGACCCTATCATTCAGACAGAGCCTACACACAGATGGGGGCAACACACATATGGGAAAACATCTATGCCTGAAAGTTAGCAATATTATCATAAAGACGATGTTTTTTAAGAATTTCCTAGGCCAATAAACATCGATTTCACGCGCGAGAGTGAACCAAATGAATGAGAAACTACAATCCATTTTGTCATTCATAGTAAAGATGAAAGATCCCCTTGAAAACGAGATTAAACTTGCAATTATAATGTCGATATTAGACATTCTTGACGCGAGTGGAAACCATCATCGTAAAGGTCATGGCGAACATAGAGCTGATGATTGTATTCACCTCAGCAAACGCGGTCTTCATTAATGGGCTTTTCCTGGTAAACTCGGACATATCAGATTAGTCCCCTAAGCGCTTTTATCGATTTATTCATCGTCTTGTTCTGAGGCATAACCATATTCGGCGCATTACTATACATCGCCACCTGTTGCATGAGAATCTGAGAACCGATCCCCCTGTCGACCGAGACCTCTCTCATCTACTCTAGGTTCAATCTAATCCTCGCATACGCTGCGCTGCTCATAGGGGGGAGAAAACTCCTTGCTGTGGAGTAATAAATTTCAATTGAGTGTGCAGATTTTTATTTATTAGAGTCATTATTTCACCGTGTCAAGCAAATTCGATTGCCAAGTTATGGATTGGTACAGATTCCAGCTTCTCGCAGAGAAGACCGCCCGGAAGGTTGTAGACTCCGGTTACAAACCGGACATAATCGTGGGGCTTGCCCGGGGGGGCTGGGTCCTTAGCAGGGTCCTCTGTGATTATCTCGGCGTCAAGGACCTTGTGAGCCTCAAGGTGGAGCACTGGGGGGTCACAGCGACCCCTGATGGGAAAGCCCGTATCAAGTACCCCTTTAACATTGACCTCTCCGGCTACAAGGTGCTGGTGGTGGATGATATCACAGATACTGGGCTCAGCATGATCGCCGCTATGAGCTATGTTAACACCCTGAATCCCCTGGGGGTAAAGACCGCTACGCTCCAACATATTACCGGCTCCCAATTCACCCCAGACTACTTTGGAGAAAAGATCAGCTGGTGCTGGGTGATCTTTCCCTGGAACTACATCGAGGACATATCCAATATCATCATGAAAATAGATAAAAACGGAGTCACTGACTCGGAGATTGCAGAGCGACTCAAATCAGACCATAAAATTGAGGCAAACCAGGGAGAGATAAAGAGGATTCGCGATGAGATAAGGAGGAGAAACAAATAACGAGGCTTATGATGGCTCTTCACGAATTTTATATGGGGCCTGCCGTTCGGAGGTGCAGAAAATAGGCTCCTCCAGCTATGCACCACCTGAGGACTTTCTCCGAAAACTAGCAGAAAAGATGAGGTTAAAAGAGGGTGAGGAGGCCATAAGGCGAGTTCTCAGGGAGATCCATCACAGAGGCAAGGTGGGTACCAAGGACATCGCAAGGGCCACGAGGCTCCCTACCCCCGTCACCGCAGCAATTCGCAGGGAACTCGAGAAAGCGGGACTAGTCGCCAGAAAAGGTGGGGCGATCCTCACAGTGACGGGAAAAGAGTTCGTCGAGGTGGTACTGGGCATGGTAGCGAAAACAAAGGAGACGAACGACTCGCAGGAGATCGCTCCTGAGTACGAACCGATCTTGGAAAAAATCCGGGAGGCATCATCCAGACGGCCAAATGCCAACCCCAAATTGGATCAGACCCACGCCACTCCTGAAACAGCCCTGCGGAGGGCTCTTTACATGCTTGATGGGGGAAACCTTGCAGGGAGGAACGTCCTCTTCCTAGGGGACGATGATCTGGTATCGGTGGCAGCGGGCCTTCTTAGGGTGACAAAGGGGATCACTGTTGTAGACATTGACGGCAGACTCCTCGAGACCATCATGGGGGTCTCCAAGGAGGAGGGACTCAGCATCCAGTGTGTACTCCACGACCTGAGGGAGCCCCTACCAGAGTCGCTTAGGGGAGCCTTTGATACTTTCCTAACCGATCCTCCTTATACCATCCCAGGGTTAGAACTCTTCATCTCCCGGGGCATCCAGGCGCTCAGGTGGCGGAAGACATCGATCGCCTATATGGCCTATCCTGACAAGCCTCCTCTGGAGATGCTTAAAGCCCACGGGACCTTAAACTGGATGGGACTCTACGTCGACGAGATCATCCCTCGGTTTAACATCTATTTAGGAGCTGAAATACTGGCCAATACCACATCAATGTTCCGGCTCGTGGTCACTGGGGAGGCAAGACCAGTCATTACAGGCCCATTCCAAGGAGGTATATATACGGGGGAACTAAAGCCCACGATCCGGGTGTACAGGTGCCGGTGTGGGAAAGCGATAGTGGTGGGTTCATCGACGGGTTTCACAACTATTGAGGAACTCAAGGCGGGGGGCTGCCCAAAATGTAGAAGGAGAGAGGGATTCAGGCTCTCCGAGAAGCAGCGAGCCGATTGAGGCTATCGGTAAATCACCGTAAAGCCAAATAGAGGGTATAAAGTATAAAATCGAAGATGCTCAGGATAAAACAGCTCTTGGTGGACCTGTACGGTTGCAAGGCCGACCTCAATGACGACAAGTTTCTTGTTAATATACTGGAGAAGGCCGCAGTGAAGGCAGGCTCCACTGTTGTGGATCAGCTTGTCTACAAGTTCCATCCTGTCGGGGTTAGTGTCTTCCTTATCCTTGCTGAGACCCACATCTCCATTCAGACCTGGCCTGAGCACGGCTATGCTGCCGTGGATATCTTCATCTGCGGGGAGGGGAAATCCCCATCTGCGGCCTGGGAACTTATCAAGAAGAGACTCATGCCTGGATCCTTTGAGATTAAAGAGATAACAAGATCCATCGGTGATGACAGAGGATAGATTTCCAGGGCTTTTAGAATTGGGAGAATTACCGCTTGGACTTTTCACGCTCCTAGTTGTGGAGAAACAGTTTCTTGAACCATAGGTTGGATTTTTCCTCACTCAACGTGAACCTGTTATTATCAAACCTCCCCACCGGTATAGGGAGAAGGACACCACTACCGCCTCTTCTTGTCCATTAAAATAAAAACATCATTCCAGTCAAGCAGCCTTATCTTCAACCTACTATAGGCCTAGTCAACGCTCCATTTCTCAGCGTTCTTGGGTATAACTGCCTTCTTTAGCTCAAAGGGAGATGGGGACTTTCGCGCGCAAGTTGATATATGAGAGGCAGTTGCTTCGGGTCATAGGACCGCATACTTCATCGCCTCACCACATCTGCACTCCCGCTCAGCTGGAATCCCAGGCAGAGCCTCCATGAACAGTCCCTTAAAATTCGCAGAGTTAGCGTGGAGAGTCTCAAGGACCTCCTGGGTAGAAACCGGCTTCTCAGCCCACACATCGTAGTCGGTCACCATCGCGACGGAAACGTAGCAGATCTCTGCCTCCCGAGCTAGGATACACTCGGGATACATAGTCATACCGATGATCTCGGCGCCCCACTGCCTGAAAAGACGGGACTCTGCCCGAGTGGAGAACCGGGGTCCATTGACACAAACATAAGTCCCAGTGGGGTGAACCGGGAACCCAAGCCTCCTAGCCTGGTCGACGAAGTGGTCATGGAGCTGGGGGCAAACTGGGTCTGCGCTAGAGACGTGAGCAACCATGCCTTTGTCATAGAATGTATCTGGGCGGGCCTTGGTACGATCAATGAACTGATCCGTGATCACAAAGTCCCCCGGGGCATAATCCTCTTTCAAACTACCAACGGCAGACGAGGCGACGATCCTTTCAACCCCTAGCTCTTTCATAGTCCAGATGTTGGCTCTGGCGTTGATCCCATGAGGGGGAATCTGGTGATCTCTGCCGTGGCGGGGAATGAAAGCAACGCGCCTATCCTGATAGATGCCTAAGGTTATGAGATCACTTGGGGGGCCGTAAGGGGTATAGACCTCTATCGACTGGGCGTCCTCTATGACATCAGGGTCGTAGACACCAGTCCCCCCAATGACGCCGATCTCTGCAGAATATTTTAACATAGCTATTAACACCGTGATTATTAGGGGAAAGTCAGGTTAAGGTTTTTTCTTTGATTGATTTTTGGAACATTTTAGAGGGAAAACCGTTCCATTAATTGATTTCCGGTACCAAATTGTAAGCAGGAGGTATCCCTGAGTCACCCTCGGCAGGGTGATCCACACGTACTTTAGGGGAACTTTATCAGGTCTGACCCCTTCGGCCTCAGACCCATCTTTACCGAGTAACAGGGGCTTAGTTATGAGATGGCGGAGACCCTTTATAGCTTCACAATAGCTGAGACCTCCCCACTAAGAAGTCGGGATCGCTAAGGGTCAGGGGAACTGCACCTGAACCACTAGATTCTCCCTTATGTCCCTCATATACGGGAACCTAATGGACGCGTTGAAATACTACTAAGTTTAGAACTTTATTGTCCTAAAAGTTAGTATGATCAACGTTCTGTTGTTTGTTTTCTTGACTATTGAGACACACAGTGGAGATGGCATCCCCGGGGATTAGCAGCCTAGAAGACGATGAGAGGAGGCTTCTTCCTTGAGGACCTTAGTAGACCTAGAAGTAAACCATTTAACACGATAAAAAAAAGAGGTAGCGCGCGAAAAGGTCATTTCTATTCGAAAAGGAGAGGAAAACTCGTAGGAAGTGATTCCTAAACGAGTACGAAAATCTAAAGGAATGACCCCCCACAAAGCCTTTTTCATCATATTCATTATTTTGTTTAAAAAACAAGTTGGAATTAACACAAGAAATATCAATCCGCTCATTGTATCAACTTCAGCACAAATAGAGGTGTATTAAACTCAAATCGAATAATAAAGGAGGGCATAAATACCCCTTGAACAGGGCGGCGCTAGTGACGTGTGGACTACCCTACGTGAACGGTCCGGCCCACATTGCCCATCTCAGGACCTATGTCCCTGCAGATATCTTCGTGAGGCTGCTCAGGAAGCTTGGTCAGGAAGTGGTATTCATCTGTGGCTCAGACACCCACGGCACCCCCATCACTGTAAAGGCTGAGGCGGAGGGGGTCACCCCCCTCGAAATCATCAAGGAGTACCACAAGCACTTTTTGGAGTTCTTTCCTCGGATGGGGATCCGCTTCACTAACTACGGAAGTACAGACCACCCCCTTAACCACAGCCGGACTATCCAGATAATGGACGACCTCAGGGAAAACGGACACGTTTACGCCAATGATCTCAAGCTCCCCTATTGTCCCAACTGCGACCGCTTTCTCCCAGACCGATATCAAAAGGGTACATGTCCCCATTGCGGCGCCTCCGCAAGGGGAGATGAATGCGACCAGGGCTGTGGCCGTTATCTTGAGCCAGGGGAACTCATAGACACCAGGTGCGGCATCTGCAGGACAAAACCTGAGAAAAGGGAGACCCGTCACTATTTCCTCAAGCTTACCACTTTTGAGGGCTTCCTAACTGAATACCTTCAAGGCCTAGACGGCACAGAGATCGCGCGGAACTATGCCAAAAAGTGGGTGGAGGGCGGCCTCAAAGATTGGAATATTACCCGGAACTTGGACTGGGGGATCAAGGTCCCCGGAGAGCCGGGACTCGTCTACTACGTCTGGGTGGACGCTCCTATTGGGTACATCGCCTCTACGGAGGAGTGGGCGGAACGCACTGGGGGTAACTGGAAATACTACTGGAAGGGGGAAGGATCCCTCATCCATTTTATCGGGCCAGGAATTATCTATCACCACTGCCTCTTCTGGCCCAGCATGCTCAAGGGAGCCGGCTACAATGTTCCCGACGCAGTCATTGCCTCCGGAACCATGAAAGTGGAGGGTCACGTCTTCAGTAAGAGCAGGGGTTATGTCATCTGGGTCGAGGAAGACTACCTAGAAAAGGGCCTAGATCCCGACGCTCTCCGCTACTACATTGCGAGCTATACTGGGCACAACCGGGACCTCGACTTCGCTTGGCATGCCTACGGCGAAAAAGTGAATAAGGAGCTGGTAGGGACCCTGGGCAACTTCTTGTACAGAACCATCCTCTTCGCCCACCGCAACTACCAGTCAGTCCCAGAGGGAAAAGTAGACCCTATGGTGATGGCGGAGGTCGAAAACACCATCGAAAAAATAAGGGATGGCTTGGACGAGTATGAGTTCAAAAAGATCGCCGATTCCATAATTGGGCTAGCCGCGTATGGCAACCGCTACCTCCAGTCCGGGGAGCCCTGGAAGCTCACTAAAACGGACCCTGAAAAGGCCGCGGAGACAATCCACAACTGTCTCTGGCTCATTAAGGCCTTAGCAGTCCTCATGGAGGCTATTTTCCCATTCAAGGCTAAGGAGGTCTGGAGGCAGCTGGGCACCCCAAAGAAAGACACACTCATGTCAGAGGCTCTGATGCCCCTTGATGCAGGCACACCCATTGCAAAGCCCACTCCCATCTTCGAGCAGGTCTCTAAGGAGACCATCGCCGAGCTCAGTGAGTTGGTCTCCAAGAGGATCGAAGAGGCCTCGGGCTGAGAAGATTATCCAAATGGAACTCAAGATTGACCTTCACCTCCACACTACACTGAGCCTAGACAGCACTGTTTGCCTCTTTGACGCCGTCAATAGATGCCATAGTCTTGGACTCGATGGGTTCGCCTTAACAAATCACGATGCCCTCAGCGAGATACCCAAATCGATATTAAACGAATCCGGGCTCGTTATCCTCTCGGGAGTAGAGATCAATTCCGAGGGGATCCACATCGGTGCATTCGGCATCAAAAGGCTGCCTGACTACAGGCTGAACCTCAGGGAGACCGTGGACGAGATCCATAACCAAGGGGGGATCGCTATTATCTGCCATGCCCACTCGGTTCTACGGACCTGGATAAACAGGGACAAGGTAGAAGAGGCCGGGTTCGACCTGGTGGAGGTCGCGAACGCGTACCAATTTCCCTTCAGAACCATAGAGATGCTAAACAGCAATCTCGCCAAGAAGCTAGGATGTTCCAATACTGGAGGGAGCGACTCACATATCCCCGAAACAGTAGGGAGAGCATACACCATTCTTGAGGCTGAGGAGAGGTCTCCAGAGGGCGTGCTGAGTGCCCTCCGAAAGGGAAAATGTAGGAGCGTTGGAAAGGGGATCTCCTTAGCTGAGAGATTCAAATGTTACAGGATGTGGGCTAAGTATTTAAGAAAAGGTTACAAGGATTACGATTTCAAAGCTCCTTGAATCGTTAATCAGTGGTGTTGATAGCATTTAGATAAGGAATAGAACTTTAACGGAAAAAACCTGAGGATACAAGCTCGGGATTTAAAAATGTTGAACCATGTATAATGACAATACTGGAGGGGGACGAGGTATCAGGATTAGAGGCACGATACAAAGAGGCCCTTGAGTGGATCTTTTCGATCAAGAGGTTCGGCTCCAAGCTGGGCCTAGAGTATATGGGGCACCTCCTAGAGCTAATGGATAATCCACAGGAGGATTTCCGGTCAGTTCACGTCACAGGAACCAACGGGAAGGGATCTACCACCGCAATGGTAGCCTCCATCCTCTCCAAGGCAGGCTTCAGGACCGGGATGTTCACCAGCCCCCATTTGTCTTCGTTTACCGAACGCATCCAGATCAATGGCTGCCAGATCCCCCTAGACGACGTACTGAAACTCGTGGACGAGATACGGCCCCTCTGCAAGGAGATGGAGATAGATCCTGGGCTGAGGCATCCGACATTTTTTGAGATAGTCACCGCTATGGCTTTCCAGTACTTTTCTGAGCGGAGGGTAGACTTTGCCGTCATCGAGGTGGGAATGGGGGGGAGACTCGATGCCACCAACGTCGTGAAGGCCCTGGTCTCCGTCATCACAAACGTCGGCCTCGAGCACACTAAGGTCCTGGGCGACACGGTGCTGGAGATCGCCGAGAAGAAGGCAGGGATAGTAAAGAAAGGGGGGGTCTTAGTCACTGCTACCCAGGACGACGAGGTCTACGTTCTATTGGAGGAAATCTGTTCAGTTGTGGGCTCCAGAATATTCAGGGTGGGCACCGATATCACATTTAAGCGTTTGAGCACTAACTATGAGGGGCAGAGGTTTAGGCTGGAGGGGATCCGGGACAAGTACAAAGGGCTCAGTTTGCCCCTCCTTGGAAAGTACCAACTACTAAACGCCGCGGTTGCTGTTGGTACGGTAGAGGCCCTCGGGTTCCACGGCGTCAACGTACCTGTGGAAGCTATTGAAAAGGGCCTCAAAAACGTGGAGTGGCCCGGGAGGATGGAGGTAGTTCAGAGGAGCCCCATGGTTCTTCTGGACGTAGCCAAGGATATCGAAGCAATGAAAGCCGTCAAAGAGGCCCTCCTGAGTGAGTACACCTCGGAGAAGCTGATTGCTGTTGTAAGCATCTCCTCAGATAAAAAGATCCCTCAGATGATTGCGGAGCTGTCCCAGGTTGTGGACCGATATGTGATCACGGTCCACAGGGTCTTAGGGCGGGCGGCTGACCCCCTTCTCATTGTTAGTGAGGCTCATAGACACGGTAAGCCGAGTGAGATCGTTCCAAATGTGAAGGAGGCCATCGCCCGGGCAATAACGTTGGCTGGAGGGAACGGCATGGTGATCATCGTGGGTTCAGTCTTCTTGGTAGGGGAAGCCAGGGAAATTTGGTTCGAATCAAAAAATCCATGAGCACACCTTAAGATTAAATTTATCACGGACCAAGCTGGGGAGAATACCCCAAAATCGAGCTAAAAAAGGAATAAAAAGAAATCCCGATGAAACGATTGGTTTAGACTCAGCGGTAGATCTTGTTCTCGATATCGTAGAGCCCAAAGTTAATGCCCAAGTGCATCTCCGGTGTGGCATAGGGCTCCAGTTGATGGAGCTTGACCACAGGTATCTCATAGCCGCTCACAAGGTGAGGACTCCTGATTCCGGTGAGCACCAGAGTGACTCTAAGCATATCGTTGAGGTCTGGATCGACCCTACTGCCCCAGATAACCATGGCCTTGTCCCCCATCATCTCAGTGACGTACTCCGCGGCCCTTACTGCCTCGCCTAGGGTCATGTCGGCCCCCCCGCTGATGTGGATGAGGGCCCCGTCTGCGCCACTATAATCCACGTCGAGGAGCATGTGCTCCAAGGCGTTTCGCGCGGCGTCCTCGGCCCGTTCCGGGGAATTACTTTGACCCATACCTACTATGGCGACGTCGCCTTTCGTCATGATGGTTCTGAAGTCGGCAAAGTCTAGGTTGATCAGGCTCGGCAATGCAATCGTCTCCACTATGCCTTTCACCATGTTCGCCAGGATGCTGTCGGCAAAGGTGAAGGCGGTGTTTATGGGCAACTGTGGAACTAGGTCCATGAGCTTGTTGTTGTCGATGATTACTGTCGTGTGCGTGGTCTTTCTCATCTTTTTTAGCCCTTCGAGAGCATACTCAAAGCGCCCCTTCTCATGCCGGAACGGCATGGTGACAACACCTACCACAATAGCCCCCTTCTGTCGAGCTATCTCTGCCACCACAGGAGCCGCCCCAGTCCCGGTACCCCCGCCCATCCCTGCAGCAATAAATACTATATCAGCTCCCGTGATGAGGCGATCCAACGTGTCGGCACTCTCCAGCATGGCGTCCTTGCCTATGTCTGGCATGTTCCCCGCCCCGAGACCTCGAGTCACTTTCTCCCCAATGAGAACCTTCTTGTCGGAGTGGATGGTGTCCAGATGTTGGACATCAGTGTTTATGGCGATGCACTCGGCACCACTTATTCCAGATTTCATCAGCCGGTTGAGGGTGTTGTTACCACATCCTCCGACTCCCACAATCGCGATCTTACACTCCCCTGGCCTACGAAGCCCCTTGATATCTACTTCGTGGCGTGTCCAACTAAGCGCCTTCTCCATGAGAACCATTTTTCAATCACTCCAGAAACACCCCAGGGTTGTCCCCACACCTAAAGATTGTCTCAAAAGGCTGAGTATTATCTGATTTGTTTCAGTTATTCTCGTCGAATATTAATAACGTCTGTGGAACGAGAGACAATTAGACATAACTGGTACAACCAAACCTCGATAAATTTGGCACATCATATTAACAGGATTCTGTATTTTATCCTGATTTTTCTACGATTAATGGCTAAATAAACCATATTTATGTTTTAAATCTAGGAAATTCCGCATTATAAATCAGAAGGAGTTTATACACTTAATAC
Source organism: Candidatus Bathyarchaeota archaeon (assembly GCA_030739585.1). Classification (NCBI taxonomy): domain Archaea; kingdom Thermoproteati; phylum Candidatus Bathyarchaeota; species Candidatus Bathyarchaeota archaeon. The sequence continues at coordinate 178,448 of JASLYX010000002.1, read as the reverse complement.
AAAATCCCGTAAACGATCCTTCGGGATTATCAAAACGAGGTATAAAAAAGCCCTTATAAATCTTTCAAACTCCAATTTTCCAAAAGATGAAGAAGGAAAAGCCCCTATTCATTACGACTCGTGTGATTTATCAAGGAGCCGAAACCAAGAACTGGTGGAGAGTTGGCATATAGCAAGGGTATACGTCGAAGCGTACGGGTGCAGCGCTAACCTAGCCGACTCCGAGATAGTCCAAGGCCTCCTCTGGAAGGCGGGGCACACTATCGTAGGGGAGCCAGGATCCGCCGATGCCTCTGTGGTTCTCAGTTGCACTGTGAAAACCCCCACACAAAAGAAGATCGAGAAGAGAATCAGGGAACTCCACCTGCTCGGGCCCCCATTAATTGTTGCCGGCTGCATGCCTAAAGCCCAGAGGGATTTAGTAGCCGATATCGCCCCGGGGGCCAGTATGATAGGGCCAGACAATATCAGAGAGGTGGTGAGGGTTGTCGGGGCAGCTATTATAGGCGAAAGCATGGAAGCCCTTGAGGGGGGAAGACCAGATAAAACCGGTCTTCCTCGGATCCGGGAGAACCCCGTGGTCCACATTGCACCCATAGCCTCAGGGTGCCTCGGGAGCTGTAGCTACTGCATCGTAAAGCAAGCCCGTGGGGGCCTCACCTCGTTCCCAGCTGAGGCGATTGTAGATAATGCACGGACTGCTCTTGTGGCAGGATGTAGGGAAATATGGGTCACCGCTGAGGACACCGCCGCGTACCACTGGAAGGGCGTGGGGCTACCTAAGCTTCTAGGGAGGCTCGCGGATCTCCCAGGGCGCTACTTCATCCGGGTTGGGATGATGACCCCCAGCCAGGCGAAACCAATATTAGACCCTCTCATTGAGGCATATCACTCTGATAAGGTGTTCAAGTTTCTCCATGTACCGGCTCAGTCTGGGAGTGATGAGGTTCTGGGGAGGATGGGCCGTCGCTACACCGTGAAGGAATATCGGGAGCTGGTACAGAGGTTTAAAGAGGGGCATCCATTGGCGAGCATCTCCACTGATATCATCTGCGGATTCCCTGGGGAGACCGAGAGCCAATTTGAGGAGTCCATAAAACTTGTGGAGCAGATGAGACCGGACGTCCTCAACATCTCTAGGTTCTGGCCCCGCCCTGGGACAGAGGCAGCCTCGATGGAGGGCCAGCTCCACGGTAGGATCACTAAGAAGAGGTCCCGGCTCCTCTCGGGGCTCTGGAGGGACATAAGTCTAGAGGCTAATCTTAGGTGGGTGGGATGGGAGGGTAAGGCCCTAGTAGACGAGCCAGGGAGATCCGGCGGGATGATGGCCAGGAACTTTGCGTACAAGCCGATTGTGATTAAGGACCCCGTCCGGGTCGGGGATTCCGTGAAGATCAGGATCACCGAGGCTTTAAGGGGCTATCTTATCGGAGAGACCACATAACGGGGACACTGAAACAAACCATTCACCCACCTGAACAAAATGATAGTAGCAGCATTCTCTGAATAAACCTGAACATTCTGAGCCAAGCTCATTCCAGTTAAGAATTATAATATAAGGAAGACTCCATTGGGCGAGATCTCAGTTGTGGCCTCAAATGGGATTGGGTCTAAGGAGAGCTTCATCTCAGGCTTCACAGTATTCCCTGTTTTTCACGATGAGCACCGGGACCGTACAGGCATCCGCCACTCTTTTACTGGTGCTCCCGAGCATCCAGCTTAGGATTCCACCGATGCCCCTATTACCTAGGATGATGAGGTCTGCCTCTTCTTCCTTCGCGACCTCGATGATGTTCCTTGAAGGTTCCCCCTTCTTCAAGACGGATCTTGCCTTCAATCCAATGTGGTTGCTCTTGATGTCCCGGATAGTCTCGGTTAGCAGATTGTTATGGAATTGCTCCATATCGTCAATGAAACGCTGAAAGTACGAGAGTTCGCCCTCCTCCGCAATGTAGACTGGAAGAGGGGGTACAACTGTCAGCACTAATAGTTCTGCTCCGTCTCTCTTAGCCAAGTCCACACCGAAATTGAAGGCGAGATTCGCCTGGGCGGAACCATCGATAGCCACGAGGATCTTTTTGAACATAATCTACGATGAGGGAGGGCGATATATAATAAATGATGATGGAAAAAGCTAGGATGGCCCCGTATTTTTATTATCTGCAGGTCTCGTCGGTACGAGCAGGGGCGTGATTCACTAGTTCGCCACCTAATTGTGACGCTTATTAATGATGACCCCTTTTTCATGGTTTCCGTGTGGTTTTTCTGCAGTGGAAGAAGAATAGCTATAGATCAAACATGGCGAAGGTGCTGTTCGTCTGTATTCATAACGCGGGGAAGAGCCAGATGGCGGAGGCCTTCCTAAATGAAGTCTCAGGTGGAAGACATCAGGGGATTAGCGCGGGTAGTATGCCCTCGGATAAGATAAATTTTGTAGCCGTCGAGTCCATGGCGGAGCTCGGTATCAATATACATAGTGCGAGGACTAAGAGGCTCAATACATAGATGATGCAGGGAGCAGATCTCGTGGTCAAAATGGGCTGCGGCGAGGATGTATGTCCCGTGATTCCCGTGGAGATGGAGAATTGGAGCCTTGATAACCCCCATGGGCAACCTTTGGAGGTCGTGAGGGGAATCAGGGACGAGATTCAAAGTAAGGTAAATACCCTTGTCTCTACCTTGGATATGCGCGCGCAGTGATTATGTATAGATTGTTACATGAGAGTTTTATTGATTCGCGCACGTCTAACAAGGTATATTAATTGAACTTGAGAAGTGGTGGGCCGGGTGAGACTTGAACTCACGACTTCTGCGGTGTGAACGCAGCGTCCTACCAGGCTGGACTACCGGCCCAACTGCATCCATAACTCGCCATGTCAGATTAAAATTCTTTTCTTGAAAATGTAGAAGGTCCGTATGAGCTACCGCCTCACTTATGGGTATGGGGCATGTGCATTAACATATCTCGCGAATGAGTAATAGATTTACTGTGACTCTCCGATTAATATTTGGCTAATTCTCCTGCATCTATGACTAAGTTCATGGCAGCCAGAGGAAATTCTAGCCCCACCTACCCAAATTGGATCAAATAGAGAGGATGGCGTCTCACGAAGAGCTTAGAGATTCGGAAGAAGTTCTATATCATCTGCCATTAAGTTATCATGACGTGAACATCTTGAGTGATAGAAAGAGCTCATTTCTGCTCGATGGTGGTAAGGTTAAGAATCTCTCTACAGGCTACAAGTTCACCGAGGGCCCAGTCTGGGATGCCTCTGAGGGTTGCCTCCTCTTCAGCGACATCCCGGCGAACCGAATATATAGGTGGACTCCGGGAGGGTCAGCTAAGATTTTCCGGGAGCCCAGTGGGAACTCCAATGGGCTGACCCTTGACATGAGCAGAAGTCTCATAACTTGTGAACACGGCACTCGCCGGATAGGAAAGGTGGAGAGAGATGGCAACTACACAGTCCTCGCCGAAACGTATGGGGGTAGGCGCCTTAACAGCCCCAATGACGCAGTAGTTAAGTCGGACGGAAGCATCTACTTCACGGACCCACCATATGGCATAAAGCCCGAGGAGCAGGAGCTTTTGTCCCAGGGCGTCTACCGTCTCGAGGCGGGCAAAAAGGAGCCAACCCTGCTCGTCGACGACTTTGAGCGACCGAATGGTCTGACCTTCTCCCCGGATGAGAGAACACTATACATTGCCGATTCTTCCGACAGGAGGCACGTTAGGGCCTTCAACGTTGAGAACGACGGGACCTTGACAGACGGCCGTGTCTTCGCCGAAATCAGGTCGGAGCTACCCGGGAACCCCGATGGAATGAAAGTCGACGTCGAGGGCAACCTTTACGTGGCCACTGCTGGTATCTGGGTGTTTTCTGAAGAGGGTAAACATCTAGGCATAATCAAGATACCAGAGATACCGGCGAACTTGGCGTGGGGAGGCAAAGACTGGAAAACGCTCTATATAACTGCCAGAACTTCTCTCTATTGCGTTAAAACGAAGGTTGAGGGTATGTACTCGGCTTGAACATCAGCTCAACCATACCCATATCCCTCTGCGTCAAATTAAGATCCGCTTCCCGGCACTAATAGAGGATCGAATGGATAGTATCTCACCTAAGGTCCAGAGTGAGTTAAGTTCCTCACAATGGCCTCGCCGAACTCTGAGGTGCTAAGCAGGGTACCTCCTTCCATCTGGCGATGCAAATCGTAGGTTACTGTCCTGTCTGCAAAGGTAGCTTGTAGTGCGGCTTCAATCATTGAGGCGGCCTCCCCCCAGCCTAAATACTCCAGCATCAATACCGCGGAGAGGATCATTGAGCTAGGGTTAACCCGGTTAAGCCCCGCGTGTCTAGGAGCCGAACCGTGGGTGGCCTCAAAGAGAGAGATTCCAGTCTCGTAGTTGATGTTTGCACCCGGGGCAATCCCAAGACCCCCGACTTCGGCGGCGCAGGAATCGCTCAAGTAGTCCCCGTTGAGGTTCAGAGTGGCGATAACGTCGTACTCCTCGGGCCGGAGCATGAGCTGCTGGAACATCTGGTCTGCAATGCGGTCCTTCACCAGGAGCTTCCCTAAGAGCCTATCACCTCCGTGAGTTTCATCGAGATGATCCAAGACCATCCTCAAAGACTTGACATCGGAGTCGTAGTAGCCACCCTCCTTCAGCTTGGTTACCAGTTCTGGGTCATTTAGGCCCGGATACAGGTTCCGGTAGCGGAGGACTCCGTATTCGTCCTCAGTTACTATGGAGTCCCGAAACTCTTGGATCGCTACCTCATAGCCCCAATTCCTGAAGGCGCCTTCGGTGAACTTCATGACGTTTCCTTTATGGACTAAAGTAACGCTCCTCCTCTTGTTTGCCAGGGCGTATCTGATCGCGGCCCTCACAAGCCTTTTGGATCTTGTGGCGCTAACGGGCTTAACGCCGATGGCGCTGTCGCCTCGGATCTCCACCCCCATAACCGACGTAAGGAACTGTCGTACCTTCTTAGCCTCGGGGGAGCCCTCCTTCCACTCGATGCCCGCATAAACGTCTTCGATGTTCTCCCTGAAGATGATCACATCAAGTCTCTCTGGATGCCTCAGAGGGGCAGGCACCCCGGGGTACCACCTCACGGGGCGAACGCAGGCGTAGAGATTCAGAAGCTGCCTTAAAGAGACGTTCAGGCTTCTGAAACCCTCCCCGACGGGGGTTGTCAGAGGTCCCTTAATCGCGACCTTGTACCTCGAGATCGCTTTCTGAGTGTCCTTTGGGAGGAAGAGATCATTCAACTCCGAGGCTGATGCCACTGCTGCCTCATTTGGTGTAAGGCCGGCAGACTCTACTGCATCCTCCCCAGCAAGCACCCTCATCCAGCTTATCTCCCGCTTACCCCCGTACGCCTGCTCCACGGCAGCATCTACAACCCTGAGCATCACCGGAGTGATATCGGCCCCGATCCCGTCGCCCCGTATATAGGGGATAATGGGATTCTTGGGCACCACAAGGCGGCTCCCATCGACAACAATAGCATCCCCGTTGGGTGGCGAGGTGAGAACTTTGTCCATCATGGGTATCTATGCCCGGCTCTTGATATAGGGGAGCTTTCCCCCCATACTAAGAACCTCCAAGTTTCTCTCCCCTAGGCCGTGAGCCACCCGTATTCTGGAGCCCGTCGTCAAGTTCTCTAGCGAGAGGTCTCCCCGAAGGTTGCCCAACTCCAGCCTCAGGGAATCTCCTCGACGAACCTTGTCATAATCATCTTCGTCGACGAATGTTAGCGGGACGATTCCGAAGTTCACGAGATTAGTAAGATGGATCCGGGCGAAGGATTTCGCTAGGATGGCCTTGACCCCGAGATATTTTGGGGACATGGCGGCGTGCTCCCTCGATGAGCCCTGACCATAATTGGTACCTCCGACCACAAATCCGCCTCCCTTTGCCAAGGACCTTGCGTAGAAGCCGGGGTCTACCGCCTTGAATGTATATTTGCTGATTTCGGGGATATTGCTCCTCAGGGGGAGGACGTGGGCCCCTCCGGGCAGAATGTCGTCTGTGGTGATATCATCCCCCAGTTTTAGCAGGACCTCCCCCTCGAGCGTCTCCTCAAGGGGAGGAAACTCAGGGAGGGGACGTATGTTCGGGCCCCTGATCACCTCAACATCAGTTTTGCCCTCAGAGGGCTTCACGATAAGATTGTCGTTGACAGTGAATCTCCTAGGCATTTTGATCGTAGGATAGTGGCCGAGGCTCCTAGGGTCAGTGATTACCCCGTGGATCGCAGACGCTACAGCGGTCTCAGGGCTTACAAGGTAAACTCCAGCGGACTCTGTTCCGCACCTCCCCTTGAAGTTCCGGTTGAAGGTCCTCAATGATACCGAGTCCGTCGCTGGAGCTTGTCCCATGCCTATGCAGGGACCGCAGGCGCACTCCAAGATCCTGGCGCCGGCTTTGATGAGATACCCCAGCTCTCCGCTCTCAGTGAGGTGATCTAAGACCTGCCTGGTCCCAGGGGAGACGGTGAGGCTTATCCCCCTGCTGATCTTCCTACCCTTCAGAAGCTGGGCCACGATCTTGAGATCCCTTAAGGAGGAGTTGGTGCAGCTCCCGATACAGACCTGGTCGACAGGCGTGCCCACCACATCAGCCACCCTAGCCACGTTGCCGGGACTATGGGGTAAGGCGACCAGGGGTTCAAGCCCAGAGAGATTAATGTGCATCTCCTCTCCGTAGGATGCATCCGCGTCGGCCGTTATCTCCTGATAGTCATTCCCTCGCCCCTGGGTCTCCATGAATATCTTTGTGACTTCATCTGATGGAAAGATCGATGTTGTCGCCCCAGTCTCGGTTCCCATGTTTGTTATAGTCCCTCGCTCAGGGACGCTAAGAGTCTCGACCCCTGGTCCCCTGTACTCTAGGATCTTCTCCACCGCCCCTTTCACGCCAGTCCTCCTGAGGACCTCAAGGATAACATCCTTCGCCGAGACGAACTCGGGCAACGATCCCGTGAGCTCTATACTCACGATTATGGGCATTTTGAGGTAGAAAGGCTCCCCCGCCATTGCAGCGGCGACGTCTAGGCCACCGGCACCCATAGCGAGAACGCCCGCGCCCCCGGCGGTGGGAGTATGGCTATCACTACCTAAGAGGGTGCGACCTGGCTTGGAAAACCTCTCGAGATAGACCTGATGACAGATTCCGTTTCCCGGCCTAGAGAATGTGAGGCCGTGCCTGCCAGCCACTGTTCTCAAGTAGGCGTGGTCGTCAGCGTTTCTGTGATCCCCCTGCAGGGTATTATGATCCACGAAGCTAAGGCACAGCTCGGCCTTCACCAGATCCACACCAATGGCCTCTAGCTGTAGATCTGCCAGCGTTCCAGTGGAATCCTGTATGAGGGTATGATCTATACGGAGAGCTATCTCCTCCCCGGGCTCCATTTGGCCCTCGAGCAGGTGCTGGGATATAAGCTTCTCCGAGATGCTTAATTTCATACTGAGGGCTTATTCGGCTTCCACGATTTCAATCTTTTCGACAGCAAGACTTGAGACTATAGAGGTCGGGGCCTTCTCCCTGTGGTGGGGGAGAAACTTATTAATCAGCTCTAGAATCTCCCGGTCAGAGAAAGCTGTGACCCTTCCTTCGTTGTACTGGTTTCCTACGGTCTCTAGGATTAGGAGGATGGCCGGATGTTTCTTGCCATACCAGTTCTTCTTCTCTATGTTCAGCAGCTCATTGACCTTCCAAGCTATTCCGCTCGCCCCAGAATATCGGCCCACCACGCTTTTGGGCGGGAGCCCCAAGATCTCCCCCATATTGTAGCTGGTGTAGATCTCGGGATTTTTGATCATGCCGTCAGAATGGACCCCGGCCCTTGTCACGTTAAAGTTCCCTCCGACCAGGGGTTGGAACTCCGGGATGAGGTACCCTATATCACGGTAGTATTCGGCGATTTCCTTCAGGACCATCGTGTCTACAGTTGTATCGCGCTTCAGCTGGAGGAGCTGGAATAGTAGACCCTCAACGGGGGTGTTTCCCGCCCTCTCTCCAATACCTAGGAGGGTCCCGTTATTACCGCAGCATCCGTAGAGCCAAGCGGAAGTGGAGATTCCTACCGCCTGATGGAAGTCATTGTGGCCGTGAAACTCCAGCCACTCGCTCGGGAGATCCCCCTCTGAAGTGACAGCGTGTATCATCTTAGGGATGCTCCTCGGGAGCTTGGCGTTGGGATAAGGCAGCCCAAGACCGAGGGTGTCACACAGCCGGACCTTTGTAGGTAGGCCATATTCCTCTGAGAGCAACATGAGTCGCTGGACGAAGGGTATCACTACGCCCTGAAAATCAGCCCGAGTCGCGTCCTCCACGTGGCACCGGGGGATAATCTCTTTCTTTAAGCAGGCCTCTGCTATGGAGAGGTGGTTATTGACGGTCTTCTCCCGGTCCCACCCGAACTTGTAGAAGATATGGTAATCGGACAAAGAAGAGAGAATGCCTACCTCCTCCACGTTGATCTCCTTCACAAGCTCGAGGTCCCCCTTAGTAGCACGGATCCAGGCCGTAACTTTTGGGAATTCATAACCCCTGTCGAGACATCTTTTTACTGCCTCCCTGTCCCTTTTGGTGTAAAGGAAGAACTCCGTGAACTTGATTACGCCCTCCTCGCCCCCGAGTCTATGCATCAGATCAAAGAGGTTAATCATCTGCTCCACGGTATAGGGCTCCCTAGCCTGCTGACCGTCACGGAAGGTGGTGTCTGTAACCCAGATCTCTTCAGGTAGGTTCATTGGGACAAGCTTCTCCTCAAACTCCATCCGAGGTAGCCCATCGTAGGGAAAAACCTCCTTATACAAATTTGGACTGATCACCTTTTCGAGATCAAACATCAGAACATAGCACCATGAAAACCAGTTTTTCGACAGAGATACAGGAGGATACTAAAATATTCACTATATAAAAAACTGATCGGATGTTTACTGGGCATTTGACCATAAAGATAATGTATAATTAGACAGATAGCAAATATGAGGCGGATTACATATGATTGATGAGATGGATGAGAAGATTCTGAAGGAGTACTTGGTTGACTCCCGGAGGTCATTCAGGGAGATCGCACGAATATTGAAAATATCCCCTGGAACTGTCGTGTCGCGAATCAGGGACCTTGAGGAGAAGGGGATTATCACTAAGTACACAGCCCAGATAGATTACGAGAAGCTTGGATACGAATTGACGGTAATATCAGAGATAACTGTCTCCATGGGAATGACCGAGGAGGTAGGAAGAGAGGTCACCAGAATTAAAGGCACCTGCGCCATCTACAACGTTACCGGCGACTCTGATATGATGGTAATAGCCAAGTTCAAGGGTAGGGAGGACCTTAGCAGCTTCACCAAGAGGGTCCTAAAGATCGAGAACGTCGAACGGACGAAGACACACCTAGCTCTGATCACCCTAAAGGAGGACTTTAACATCCTCTAAAAAAGGGAAAAATCCCAGATGCCCCGTTTATGGATCCCCGCTGTCTGCTTCTCTATTGTTCCGTTACTTTTATATTCCCTTCTTGAGGGGTAGATGCTGCCACTGAAGGAATGTAACATGGGGTATCGCTTTATTAACTGACTTCCCAAAACACGTGAAGTTTCTAGATACAACCCTCCGAGACGGGGAGCAGACCCCCGGGATCTCCTTGACACCTGAGAAGAAGCTCAGTGTAGCCAGGGCCATCGACACCCTGGGGGTCGAGGTCATAGAGGCGGGGTTTGCATGCATTTCCCAAGGGGAGTTCAATGCAGTGAAACTTGTAGCAAACGAGGGGCTCGATGCAGAAGTCTGCAGCGCTACTCGGGGGGTCATCACGGACATTGACGCCGCCATCCAAGCTGGAGTCGACAGCGTCAACATTATCATACCAAGCTCTGATCTCCACATCGAGACCAAGCTCCGCAAAACCAGGGAGGAGGTCCTAGATATTACCGCTGCGGCTGTAACCCACTCTAAGGATCATGGCCTTGTCGCAGAGATCTCAGCAGAGGACGGTTCCCGGGCCGACAGGGAGTACCTGAAAATACTCGCTGGGAGGGCCTTCGAGGCGGGTCTTGATAGGATGACCATCTGCGATACTGTGGGGACTCTGACACCCGGTCAGTCCTTCGACCTATATTCTGAGATGCGGGGAGCCTTCCCCGGAGAGGTTCTGGGGGTTCACTGTCACAACGATTTCGGTCTCGGCGTCGCGAATAGTATTTTCGCCCTTGGAGCGGGGATCGATATAGTCCATGTCACGGTCAATGGGATAGGTGAAAGAGCGGGGAACACCGCTCTTGAGGAGATAGTGGTCGCCCTCAAGATTCTCTACAATAGGGATACTAGTGTCCGCATGGAAAAGCTCACCAGCGTATCCCGGATGGTGAGCCACCTAACCGGAATGCCGGTGCAGGCTAATAAGGCCATTGTTGGGGCCAACGCCTTCGCCCACGAGTCGGGGATTCATACTCACGCCATCTCCAAGGACCCCACCACCTATGAAGCTATCAACCCCGAGCTTGTGGGGGCTGCGAGACGCATAGTCTCCGGAAAGCACGCAGGCTCTACGGGACTCTTGAAGTCTCTGGTCGAAATGGGGCTTCAGCCATCCAAGGCAGAGTTCGGAGTGATCATGGCCAGGGTGAAGAACCTCGGGGATAGCGGGAAGGGGGTAACGGACGCAGACCTCCTTGACTTCGCGGAGGAAGCTATGGGCCTCAGGGTGGAGCCCAGAATCATCCTGAATGAGTACACGGTGACCACGGGGAATAGGATCACCCCCACTGCCTCGGTGAAAATGAGACTCGACGGGGTCACCGTTATAGAGGAGTCGACGGGAAATGGGCCAGTAGACGCGACTCTCAACGCCGTGAGTAAGGCCCTCCCCCAAGACCAGCAAATCCAACTTGACACCTACCACGTCGAGGCTATTACGGGAGGGACCAACGCAGTGGTGAATGTTGAGGTCCGGCTTCGGAGGGGGAACAGGATCGTCAACTCGACAGGTGTCCACGAGGACATCGTACAGGCAAGCATCGAGGCCTATCTGAGGGGGATGAATGTCCTCCTCGTTAACGACAAGAACAGCGACACCACCTAGGCCCCCAAACTTTTATCCGCCAACGCCTGAGTCAGCCCCAGGAAATCCATTTGACCCCAGAGCTTCGTATAGGCATCCTCGTTCCCTCCAGTAACACTATCATGGAGCCTGATTTCTACACAATGGCCCCTAGAGGGGTCACCGTTCACACAGCCAGGATGAGGCTCACCAAAGTCACACCTGAAGCCCTGATTCGGATGGCCGAGGACACCGAGATGGCCGCCGGGCTTCTCGCCGATGCAGGGGTGGAGATCATCGTCTACGGCTGTACCACGGGCTCCTTGGTGAAAGGTGTCGAATGGGAAAAGGGTCTCATGGCGAGAATCAAGAAAGAGACGGGGATACCTGCAGTCTCTACAAGTATTGCTGTGATAGAGGCACTGAGAAGCCTAGGGGCGAGACGCTTAGGGGTGGCAACTCCCTACTCGGAGGAGCTCAACGGCCTAGAGAAGAGCTTCCTAGAGACTTTTGGATTCAAGGTGATGGAGATACGGGGCCTCGGCATTCTGGACAATCTAGGTATTGGACAGGTGCCTAAAGCGACCTTAGAGAGCATCATATGGGAGGTCGCAGATGATGCCGACGCGGTCTTCATCAGCTGCACGAATCTCCCCGTTGTTGGTCTCATCGAGGAATTCGAAAAAGGATTAGGCAAACACGTGGTCACCAGCAATCAGGCGTCAATGTGGGCAGCCCTTCGGGGCAGGGTGACCCCTGGACTCGACGGCTACGGGGAGCTAATGAGAAAACTTTGAAGATGTCAGCCAGATCGGCCCTTGACTCGCTTTGGCCTTAAATTCTTGCCACGACACTTTCTACATTTTACCGCCTTGGGAGGATTTGTAGCTCCGCAACTCCTGCAGACGGTTTTGTCTACTAAGTGACTGCGTGCCAGCGCTAGTTTAAACGGATCCCTTAATGACATCAATAGGCCTCTGTGTTGCCCCAGCTAAGGAGCTTCGATGTAATAGGTTCACCTATATTTTACTTTTTCTAAAGTGCCTTGGGCCGCTTAAAGGTCGTGAGAAATATTTTCGTCTGGACAATAAGTGGGTTATATTTAGGTTATCGACAAATAGGGAGATCTCGGCTTGGGGGGGGTCATGCGCATTAGGGCGAGTTTCATCTTAAAGGCAGAGAGAAAATTAGGTGAAATAGTCAATTGTTATAGGGCGCAAATTCAGCTATGGGCATCACTATGGAGATAGAGTATATCCCAATTATCTGGAGGACACCTCGATTGCCGCTTTTGGTAGTAGGTCTAGAGGCCTTGGGGAACTAGAAGGCCATCTCTAGCTTCATCTACATGACGAATAGGATGTATAGTTCCAAATTCTCCATCAAAAAACTAGGCCTCACGCGTTTGCAAAAGATTTTTTTATATTAAGAAAACAAAAAGAATCTTTGCGCGGGACTTTGTTCACATTGGAGAGTTGGGTCATGTTTTTCCTCGTGAAAATGCTTGAATGCTGGATTGGTGAGATACCTGACAATAAACTTCAAATTTTGCCTATGACCTTGAATTGTTTATACTGATGATCCTCCCCGTCTTTACCCTCCAAGCGTTCATCCTCAGCGTCGTCACGGGAGCCGTTGGGGCCCTTTTGGGATCGGGGGGCGGAGTTTTCACGGTTTCCTTCCTTGTTTTCCTCCTAGGGGTTCCCATTCAGGTCGCCTCCGGCGCCAGCATTCTCGCGGTCCTCGCCAAGTCAATCGCCTCCTCCGCCAAGTACGTAAAGGAGGATATGACCAACATTAGGCTGGGGTTCTTCCTCGAACTAGCCACGACCCTTGGAGCGTTGACGGGGGCCATCACTGTACCTTTTGTAAACTCCAAGATTATCAGCATAGTCTTCGGCCTGACCCTCTTCTACACTGCAGGGACCATGTTCAAGCAGATCAAGAAGGGAGGGAGAAGCTGGTTAAATGCCCCAAATGACGGGCTTGCTGAGCGCCTAAGCCTCGCGGGGAGTTACTACGATAATGCTAGAGAAGAGTCGATAGAATATGGCGTAAGCAGGACCCCAGAGACCTTCGGAATCAGCTACATCGCTGGGATTATGTCTGGGCTATTAGGCATAGGCGGGGGAGCGATCAAAGTCCCTACAATGAATGTTATTGGAAATATCCCTATGAAAGCGGCGGTCGCGACTAGTAATTTCATGATTGGGGTCACTGCCGCTACGAGCGCCCTCGTCTACATCAGAAATCAGTACTGCGATGTCTTTATCGCTGCACCTGTGGTCTTGGGTTCGATTATTGGTGCGAGCATCGGAGCTCGATTTTCTACCCAGATCAAAGGGATCGCTCTCAAGAAGACATTTATCGTGTTGCTGAACATAATTGCTATCAGAATGATTCTCTTTGGGATGGGAATCTAGAATGGGCGAAGAGATGATGATGCGAGTTAGGCGTAGCGCTGCAACAATCTTCTCCTTCGGGGTTCGGATTAGCGCGATACTCATCGTCATAGGTATGGCCATGACGTTCGTGACCGGGGACACCTCAAACCCTTATGGAACACAGGAGTGGGACAATATGTTAAACGGAAACCTAGTAATTATGCCATCCCAAGTCCTGTTATTAGGATTCACAGTCCTTATAGCAACCTCAATTTTAAACATCGCATCGGCTGTCTACATATTTTTCAGGGGCAATGATGATTCGCTGGCGATAATAACAACAGTAGTTCTACTGGTCCTACTAGTCGGCCTCACTATTAATATGGGGTAACAACCGCAAGTTGGATAATATAGGTGTTTCATGCGAATTAATTCACTCGCGCGTGGATTATCAGGTTTAGTTATGAGCACTTTCAAGGCGCACTCATTTAGTTGATGAAATATAGTGCCCTCGTCGGAACCAAGATAAGGTAGTAATCCCTCCGCTCCACAGTGGATGCCGGGGGGGATTGGTTATGAGGTCTGAGACGCTGGCGCTTGCCATAGAGGCCCTGAGCTGGATGGAACTAAAGAGGATGAACGGGCGCCAGGCCCTTCGGAGCACAGCCGAACAGCTCCGGATCAGGGATGGAACCACGCTGCGCCACGCATTCCGGCTCATCATGGAAACTACCCGGAGGAGGAACGCCCTCGACCACATCATCTTGAGGGCCATTGGTGAAGACGGCATTAACGAGATCTTCCTTGGAAAAAAGAACTTCCTTAGGATCTACGCCTCCGAGGCGATATACGGGGACCCGACCTATGAGGAGCTGGTGGAGATGGAAGACCTCGCCCGAGAGATTCTAGGGGAAAGGGGTTTCGCCCCTGTCGAGGAGGCCTTGATCCTAATTCCCCGCCTTGAGATCCTGTGGGAGGAGATATCCCAGGACGAGGTCACGGCCCTGAGGACGTTCCATCCTACATGGTATGTAAGATACTGCCGGAAACTCCTGGGCGATGAAGAGTCGACCCGGCTTCTGGAAGCCCCTGTTCCCCCCAGCTACGTGAGGTTCAACGAAACTAAGGGAGACGATAAGATGCTTCTAGGAAAGCTAAGGGGGGAGGGCGTAGAGTTGGAAAATGTCGGTCTAAAACACATTTATAAGGTTGTGGCCCAAGCCCGGCCCCTCGTCTTCCTGAATTCTCATGAGATGGGACTCTTCACCATACAGGATAAGGCGAGCGCCCTGGCAGGATTCGTCGCCGCCCCGGCGCCCGGGATGACAGTTCTAGAAGTCTGCGCCGCCCCCGGGATTAAAACGGGGCATATTGCCGAGAGGTTAGCGGGAGAAGGCCGGATTTATTCTATGGATTTCTCTGAGAAACGCCTTGAGGCGTGGAAGAGGGAGATGCTGAGACTCGGAGTGGAAAATGCAATCCCAGTGCTGGGGGACGCTATAAAACAGGGGGCTTATCCGGATATAGAAGCGGATCTGGTACTGGTGGATCCTCCGTGCACAGGGACAGGAACGTTCGGCAGGGCTCCAAGCGGGAAGTGGCGCATCACAAGAGGGAGCATCGGGAGGATGGCTGGGATCCAGAGAAGGATCTTAAGCAGGTGTGCAAATCGTGTTGCCGAGGGTGGGTCCATCGTGTATAGTACATGCAGCATCACTGTTGAGGAAAATGAGATGGTGGTGGAGCACTTTCTAAGGGAGCACCCAGAGTTCGGGTTGGTTGATGCCCTTCCCAGGCTGGGGCTCCCGGGACTACGTGGTCAGGAAGGAGCTCAGCGTCTTTACCCGCATCTAAATGAGTGCAACGGTTTCTATTTAGCTAGACTGAACCGCGAGTAACAAGAGTCCTCAAAAATAGCGAGGATCTCGCGTGATAGACTCTTATTTACTGCATCGGAAAAGTAGGGCAGGTCAAAAAAAGATAGATCAGCCTTAGAGTTACATTAGGATCTATTCGGACCGGGACGGTGAAACCTACCTCCCCGTACAACAGCTCATGTTGGAACGGGGAGATTAAGCCCCCCAGAGCCACACAAATCGGTTTCCGAGAACCTGCCCTTGGACAATATTTCCTTCATCAAGAGACTCCCCCCCGAGTAGTATGGCCACTGAATCCCCGCTCTGTGGCGTTAGTTGTTGATCTGCCTGACAGGTTAGCTTGAGGTGGAGGTTTCCTACAGGGAGATCAGGAGGTTTCTCCTGGGATCGATCGTCTACATCTAGGATACACCAGAGTAGGGTACACCTCAAGAGTCCTCGACATAAAGCAAGTCTATATGGCATTGATTCCGTTGAGGGTCTAAGAAGGATGAAACCTAGATCACCGTTTAAAATCGCTCTTTCTCTACCCGGCGATTTTTCACACTAATGTCAGAGACTCGGACCCTACGCTCCCCATACAGCTTGGCATCCTTCGCCCCTGCATAGTAGGCCGCGACAATCCGGCCCAAGGAGTCGCACTTCATGATGCCGTTCCCAGTGGCGGCTCCCACGTAGATCAATCCAGGCATCCCCTCCACCACAGGAATCTTGTCGAAGCCATTTACAGCCCTTTGCCCCGCCCACATGTTCACGGGACGCACGCCCTCAAAACTGGGCAGGTACTTTACCAGGGCATGGTAGGCGTTCCCGGAGTAGGTCTCCTCCTCGGCCTGGGGGTCATCTTCGAGACGGTACTCCCTCCCAAGGTCCTCAGTGACCCCGACCCAGATGCTCCCCTCGGAGAGATCTCCCTTTAGATAGACCCCGGCATCTGGTATCTGGGTCACGGGGAGAACTTTATCACTGTTGAAGCCCCGGGTATAGAGTAACCGTTTCAGCCTTGGATCCTTAAGGACATACATGCACCGCTTCTTTGGCCGCATCATAGAATCGAAGCCTATAGGATCCAGCAGCCGTTCCGACCAGACACCCGCAGCCACTACCGTAGTCATCGCCCGTATCTCACCGAGGCTGGTCTCCGCCCCCTTCACCAAGGCCTTCTGCCAAACGAAAGGCTCACCGGGGATATCCAGCGCCTTCCTTGCGCCCAGTAAAAGCCGGTCAGCCGTCGTACCGTAGTGCACCTCCCCTCCAAGCCCCAGGAAGAGGGCCTCTAAGCATCGTGATAGGGAATCGGTGTCCACCGACCCGCAGTTAATTCCTTGAACTCCTGCTTCGATGGATTCTATACCCATCATCTCTGCTTCCTCGTCTCCGCTAAAATCTATCACAAGACCAGGGATATGACCTTTCAACTCCTTGGGACTGAAGGTTTTCAATTTAAGCCCCACCTTCTCCATCTCCTCGAAAAGGGGCTTGCGTCTGGCATACTGAGTCACCCCGAGAAGATAAAGGTAAGTTGTGTTATGCATCTTCAAGTTGTGCTCTGTCTCCGCCTGAATGTGACGGAACCAGTCAATAGTTGCCTCAGCAAGGATCCTGTTAGTCCCCGACAATAGGAGATCCCGGAATCCCCCAGCGCTCTTGGCTGTGCTTCCCTGCCCAGGGGCACCGAGCCTCTCAATCAGGACTACCCTCTTCTTTGGATTCAGTCTCTTCAGGTGGTAAGCCGAGCTGAGCCCCATGATCCCGGCACCAATCACCAGAATATCACAATCCATGGCAGGAAAGGGGAGTGAATTGAAGAAAAGAGTTGGGGGGAAAAAGTGCCCGGCACACGTGGAGCGAACTCTTATCACACCCTTAACCTAATTTGAACCCTAACATGACGCTTACCTTCAGCCTCTCACTCAACAGTGGCCACGGACCAACCGAGAAGGCCGTTAGGTATGCTGTCCTCGCTGAAAAGGCGGGGTTGGACTGCGTCTGGTACTGCCAAGACCTCTTCCAGAGAGACGTCTGGGTCTTTCTTACGGCCACCGCCGCGAACACTAACAAGATCCACTTGGGCACCGGGATAGTGACACCATATACAGTGAACCCCGCAGAGCTGGTAATGCACGCCGCCACCCTTGACGAATATAGCCACGGTAGGGTCCGTCTAGGCATCAGTGTTGGGGCCGTTGAGTTCCTGGAGTGGGTTGGGATCAAGGCCCGTAGGCCCATCTCCGGGATGCGGGAGAGCTTCACTCTGATTCGGAGGCTCCTCAAGGGAGAGCGGGTGGAGCATGATGGCAAGGTCTTCAAGAGGTGGACAAAGGAGGCCTATATTCGGTTCAAGCCCTTCAGAGACTCGATACCACTCTACTTGGGGGCCCAGAGCAGGAGAATGCTGGAGCTTATTGGGGAGATCGGCGATGGAGGCCTACCTCTCCTCTTCCCTCCCGAATATTTTGAAACTGTCAAAGGTCACATCATCAGGGGAGCCAGGAGGGCAGGGAGGTGCCTGGACGATATCGACGTGGTTGGCTGCATTTGGTTCTCCGCATCCCAGGACCCCGAGAAAGCTAAGAAAGCTCTAAGGGGCTTGGTATCATTTTATGGCCCCCACCTCGCCCCCGATATGATCGCCGAGATAGGATTAACTCCATTAGACTTTGATCCCATCAGGGAGGCCTACGCCGCGAAGGACCCGGAGAAAGCAAGATCCCTTGTAACCGACAAGATGGCTGATATTGCAATCCATGGGACCCCTGAGGACTGCATCCGGCGTCTGGAGAAACTGGTCAATAAGGGGCTCAATCACATAAGATTTGGACCTCCTTTGGGTCCCGACCCCGCGGAGACTATCAGGCTCATTGGGGAAGAGATTATCCCTTACTTCCGAGAAAACTATCCCAGTTCATAAAAGTTATAGATCCAGATGTTAGGAAATCATTCAAAGTGATCTAGAGAATGGTATACATCAAGTAGGGTCTGGAGGGCATCATAGGCCTAATCCTCACGCGCATTGCATCTGCTACAGGATCTTTAGGGTTGTAATGCCTCTCCCTGCCTTTGGGGACTCGTAGCGCACCTCGACCTCCCCCGGCCCCTCAGCTTCGATTACCCAGCTAAAAGTGGCCATGTTCTTGTCCCTGGTGTTTAGCCTCTCGTATCGAGATCCCGTAAGAGTCTTATTTAGATATCCTTCCAGATGGAAAGTCTCATGCCTCGCCCCCTTGATCAGATTCATCCCCGCTCCCAGCTTGAGGGTAATTATACCCGGCTTTGTGGCCCCGATTTCTACGGCCTGTTGCATTATGTAGGTTGGGAACGCCCCTAAATTCTCCAAGGTGACTGAGACTTTGTACAGATTCCCTCCAATGTCTGTTGATGAGGCCTCCCTTACGCTTAGTCGGGGCAGGTACTCTCCAAGTTTAACGGGGAAGCCCATATTCCTATCTATCTCATCCTCCAGGAACTCCACGGGGGGGTTCCTCCAGAGGAACTTTTTGATCCATCCCCCTACCTCTATAGGGCCCAGCTGAGGATGATTGAACAGGTGCCACTCCACGAAAGCCTTACCCCCAAGTTCCTTCTCGTTCCAGGCCATGAGCTTCAATTCCTGCTCTTCGAGCCTATCGGGAGTGTTGTAGAATCCGCCTCTCTCCATGAAGTTCCCCATTCCAAGCCGACTGATGAGGTCCCAGACCTCCACGGTGGTGCAGGGTATCCCTCTGTGAACCGTCATATATGAGGAGAAACCCCCGCCCGTCCCCCTCCGCTTCACGCTGGAGCGGAACGGGTAGCCCGTCTGCTCCACGAAGACCGAGTTGATGATCTCGAATAGCTTTCGATCCTGGGAAGGGAGCTCTAAGTATTCTGAGTAGCTAAACAGGACTCCGCCGTGAGTGTGGTAGGTGACCCCCACGCAGATGTTTGGGTGGCCAAGAATAAAGTCTGCGATGGCTCTGGTCTCGGGCTCGGATAGCGGATAAGGGCCGCTTCCCCTGCCGGGGTTCTCGGTGCCCCAGTTCCCGGGCCAGTTCCCGCCCATGTTGAGGCCCCAGCGGGAGGGAGCCATCTTGATCTCCTTCTCACCCTCGTAGTTCAGTATCATTCCTTCTGGGTACATCCTATAGAAATCCCCCTCCCGGTCCTCTGGCCTCCTCTTGACCATGAGCCGTTTGTCCTGTTCCATGGGCTTCCACTCCCCCGCTGGGTCTGGGATCCTCATCTTTACGATGGACCCGTCCCCGTCGATGTCCTCAAGGTAGAGGCCGTGCTGGGACGCCCGCCACTCCTCCTCACTAAGAGGGTACCATCTCCCTCCACCAGTCTCAATATCGGCGCTGAGGACGTAATAGGGGGTTGTGAGGACGAATTCCCCCCCATCGGGGTCCACCCTAGGTAAGATGTAAAAAGTTGTATTACCAAGTAGCTCTGTGATTCGCGGATCCTTTCCGTAGCTTGATAGCAAGTGACTGATGGTTTTAAGACAGACCATAGACCCTGTAGGCTCGCCAGCGTGGGTATTCCCGTCAACCCAGACGGCGGGTTTGCACTCCGGGGGCCCCGTCCCAAAGTCAGTTATTTCCATGACCCAGATGTCACGGCCCTCAATACTCTTTCCCGCTGATGTCAACTTGGCGAGGGAGGGATATTCCGTGGCTAGCTCATTCAGGGCCTCAGTAATCTCTCCGTAGAGGTAATAATGATCAAATTTCAACTTTTTCAAGGATGATGCCACCTTGCAGATCGCGTATCTACCTGACGCATAAACATAGATATAACATTTCGACAATTCATCTAAAAGTGAAGCGGAAAGAACATAGTTAATTTAGACCTCTAGGGCTTTCTGATGGTCATATTTTTCCCGAGAGGGTACGTGTTGTGATCGATGCTTATTTGATCTCCCTAAGATGGGTGAATTCATTCACCGAATAGGGGATAACCGAGAGTAAGTTAGTCATATGGGTGTTAACAAGCTTCACAGACCTTTTCGAGGACCTCCTTTAATGCTCGCGGTCTCAGTTAGTTCTAGGGCTTTTATACCATTAAACAAATTTGGGAAATAA
Organism: Candidatus Bathyarchaeota archaeon; assembly: GCA_030739585.1. Classification (NCBI taxonomy): domain Archaea; kingdom Thermoproteati; phylum Candidatus Bathyarchaeota; species Candidatus Bathyarchaeota archaeon. Next base: position 158,061 of record JASLYX010000002.1, on the reverse strand, counting down.
GTTAGATAGGCTCTCCTTGGGGAATCCCGAGGGGCTTAGTGAGCTTCACGGCGGTAGGGTTCTTTTGGTAGAGCTCGATCAAATCCTTGGAGAACAGATAGTGGGCTCTGTAACTTTCGTCCTTAACATTTTTCCCCTGTTTCCCGAGCCATTCCTTGGTCTCGTCCAGTTTGAGGTAGGCAATTGAACGCACACTCATTGCAGCCTCTCTGTTAGATGACAGCTTTATGAGGTTGTAGAGCACCAAGCTGTTCACCATTCTACCCAGCTCCGCGTGGTACCCGTTTTCATATGTTTTCTTCCAAGTGACCTCAATCAGGGCGTCAATAACCTCCCCGAGACTCGGAGTGTAATCGTTCCTAGTGTGGTACTCAACGACTCTGGCCGCCCTCTCGTGATGCAACAACCGCTCAACGGTAAAGTTGGCAGCTACCTCAGCCGCACCTAAAGGGTCAAATGGATTCCCAGTACGTCCGGGAAAGACATCCCTATTTATCAGTGATGGTTCCTGCAGTGTCAACTTGTGGGGACCCAAGCCCCTTAGCCTCGGTGGCATTATCTCCAGCACCCTCTCTGGCATTTCAAGGAACTCGGGGTTGATCGTTCTCAACACAACCTCAATGGCGTGCCTCTGCTCGTCCCCGGATACTATCTCGGGGTCTTTTTGAGTGTCTCCTCTGAGGGTATGGTTATAGTAAAGGCCGCCTATCTTGCTGCAGGCTGCCTCTGTAGAGAATCTGTGGTAGAGATATGTAGTTACCAAGGGCTCCTCAAGCAGCGCCATAGGCATACCTGGTTTGATCCTCCGCTCTGAAAAGCCATCCAGTGCGATCTTTCGAATCTTTATAATGCGTTCCAACTCGTCCACTGGGTCAGTCCTGTTCACCCAAGGGTTGTCTAGCGGGTGGTCCCCCGCTGCCCCTGAGCCCTGACCAGGCGCGAAAAGCAGCCCCCTCTCGAAGGCGCCATCAAGTATCAACTTGGACTCCGAGTCTACGTCTGCTCCTTTTGGATAGTCCCGGTATCCGAAATTGATATAGACTTTGTCCCACTCTCCGACGCCTGTTTCATAGGCTTCGGAGAGGTCGAGTTTGCCGTCATCGTCTATCTTCACCCACATGGCGGGATAATCCATCACTGAGGACCTACCGTTGACGTTAGAAGCAAAGTTATGACCCACCCCCAAGGTGTGCCCCACCTCATGAACCGAAAGCTGCCTAATCCTAGCGAGTGCCATCTCAAGCATCTCTGATGTTTCGCTACCGTCCTCGTAATCAGCAATGAGCCCCTCTGCGATCATGAAATCATGCCGGATACGGAGGGAACCCAACGCAACCTGCCCCTTTATTATCTCCCCCGTCCGGGGATCATCAATACCAAAGCCGTAACTCCAACCTCTTGTAGTGCGGTGCACCCAGTTGATTATGTTATACCTTATATCCAAGTTGTCAGCACCCTCAGGGAGCACCTCACACCTGAACGCATCCTTGTACCCCGCCGCCTCGAAGGCCTGGTTCCACCACGCAGCGCCCTCCACCAATGCTGACCTAATTGGCTCAGGGACACCTCTGTCAACGTAGTAAACTATAGGATCTACAGCCTCCCCGTACTCCTCCTTCGGGTTCTTTTTCTTTAATCTGTGGCGCCTGATGAGTTTTTTTTGAATGGATTGGTCCACTGGAGCGGAGTAGTCATTGTAAGTGTTAGACCCGAACATAGACCTCAGATCCCAGAGCCTAGGTTCGAAGTTATCAGCGGGTAGCTGGATGAAACTGTGATGTTGCCTCATAGTAAGCAGCTTGGGCTCTACGGCGACGCTAGTGACATAGCCCCCGGGGGATCTCCCCTTATAGGTAAGCAAAGCCTCGAACTCAGTGTTGAGGGGAAAATTCTTGGTCTCGGGCATCCAAATTGCCGATTTTGATAAGTCAACTTCGTATTCCCCCTCATCCATCTGCTTGAGCCTAGTGATGACATCCTTCTCGTCCCTCATCAGGAACTCGGTGGCGTCCACCAGCACCCTTTCCCCCTCCTCGGTATCCACCTTAAACCCCCAGATTACGGCGGATGTAAAGGAATCGTCGACGTCTTTTATCTCGTCGGGGTTTCCACTCAGCGCCCTATAGCTGTAATTGGGTTGGAAAAGGAGGACCTTTGGCCCGATTCGGTGGAAATATACAATCCTTGTCTTTCCAAGTTGGTTTCTGTCCAGTCCAATATCATTGGAGCCTAGGCCAGCGGAGAGGGCATTAACATAAAGGAACTCTTCGTCCCAATTACTGACCTCTAGCCAGATCTTGCCTTCCTTCTCGTCCCAATAGAAGTTGTAGAATCCCAAGTACTCGGTCATACCTTCGATCTTATCGGTGATGGTTTTATGGTCGTCACGTTTGACTTCTTTTCCCATAGATGTACTATCCTACAAATCAACATTATTTGTATTTTTTAAGGATTAAACATTCGCGCGCTTTGAAAAATCAACACTAGAAAATCAGATGTTAGTGTTTCAAAAGAGTGCAGACAATCGTGCACGGTTCATTTCATCTCGCGCGAGTAAGTGAAAGTGTCTCTTCATTGATCAGTGTCTAGATTATTATCTCTCTTTAAATGCCTGAATAAGGCATTATAATATTCAGTTCACAGTATCCAATATTTCCTTTATTATGGTCTTGAGTTCAGTGTTATTCAGGTCTTCCAGCGCGCGTTGCAGTTAATGGATAAAAGAAGTTATGAAGAGGTGTCATCCAACTCGTTAAACTCAGATTTGCTCATGTTCCAATCTAATGCTCCAATGTTCTCCAGAGCATGGTCCACTTTAGTGGCACCGGGAATTGGAATCACCAGGTCATCCCTACGAAGTAGCCAATTGATAGCTACCTGACTAACACTCCCTCCATGGTCCTCAGCAATTGATAGAATAACAGTCTCCAATTTAGACTCATTTTGATTTCCAACTGCAGCCCTCGAAGAGTTACCAGCGATTACAGCCGAGGCTAGCTGTCCCCTCCCAAGAGGACGGTAAGCTACAAGAGAAGCATTGAGGTCTTTACAAGCATCAAAGACACCATTTGTTTCAGTCATCCGATTCAACAGGCTATACTCAACCTGATTTGCGGCCAGCTTTAGGCCATGTCTTTCAAGTTGAGCCACAGACCTCCTCATCTGCTCAGCATCAAAGTTACTAACACCAACTGCACTTATCTTCTCCGAAGTCCAAGCCTCAGCCATATAATCCATAAGGGCCTCAATACCCTGAGCGGACGGAGGCCTGTGTATATAATAGAGATCCAAAGTCTCCTCTCCCAACCGTTTTAACGATCCATCCAGAGCCTCAAAGAAATCACGCTCAGTACAACGGTCAGAAGAGGGCCTATATTTACTAGCTATAACCGAGTTTCTCCCATCGCGTTTGGAACAAGCTCCAAGAAGACGCTCAGACTTTCCACCAGTGTATACCTCAGCTGTGTCAAAGAAGTTTACGCCATTATCTAGCAATGACTTGTATACTTGGAAGACCGGCTCATCATTCTCACCAAACGCCCACCGGTTCGTTCCAATACCGATTTGTGAGACTCTAATATCTGTGGAGCCAAGTAAAGTAGTTCGGCTCGAAACAGAGTTAATATGCACCATGTGATTATCCTCGATTTAAAGGGTGTATTTTATGTTTATAACTCGTGCGCGCGGGAGATTCAGCACATAGCCTTGAGTTATTCAACCCAAAAAGAAAAAGTCTACAATCAAAGGGTGATATCTGAGGGTTAAAAATAGAAAATGAGATATCTGGCGGGCCCGGTGGGATTTGAACCCACGACCTCAGGCTTAGGAGGCCGGCGCGCTATCCATACTGCGCTACGGGCCCAACGCCAGAACAGAGGACACTCACACCCATAAATAAATACCCCCACCGCACCCACATATCAAGCAGCGGGGGTACCCGAGGCTGGTCAAAGGGGCGAGACTTAAGATCCCAACCACGGGTAAGACATCTCGTAGCTGAGGCTTTCGCGGGTTCAAGTCCCGCCCCCCGCACCAAAAAAACCCACTAAACCAGATAAACGAAGAAGAACAGTCTCGTGCGAATGAAATAGACATTATTATTAACGTTTAGCTTACTTATTGATACTCTACGACTTTACAAGAATGGGACCTTTCTCAGCGCGCGATATGCATAGGGCGACGTTCTTGAATTTCCAGCAGACGAATGTTCGATCGCGCGCGAGAAGATTTTCTCTTTCTAGGGCGCGTTTTGGAAGGAGAGCAATAGCGTGATACTGACTCTCCTGGAGAAGTATTATCCTATCACAAAGGCAACATACATGCCTAACCTAAGGCTGGGAGACAGTCACTATGTGGCTAGTTCCCTGGAGATAGTTGTAATTTGCTGATTTCCTATTGTCTCCTAGTTGGGAATAAGCTCCCGCGCACGATGGGTGAGATTTTAAAGGCTTAACTGTTTCTAGGTGCATTTCCTGTGTAGATATCTAGAGGTGTCTGGCCCGTGACCTTGGAATTTTTTATGAGAAAATCTCTGAGTTCATCCTCCTCGGAAAAGATCCGGGTGGCGTACCATTCGAAGAAGGGGCTGGGTTCGTATGGGTAGTAGACGTAGACCATCTTGCCGAGGGCTTTGGCGTAAACCATCTCGCACATGACTCCTGCGCTGATTGCGGCACGGGGATGGTAAACGACAACCATGGCGCTGTTCTCGATGAGCTTATAGTCCGTGTCGATGATCTGGAACCGAAGGTTTTTGATGCTGGCCTCGAGTTCAAGGGCGTCGATCTCCTCGCGGATGGCGCCGGTCTTATACTCCATAGTGAAATTGAGCTTGTTGGGACGGGGCTCCCCGGCAACGATGGCGGCGTTGACGGTGCGCCTCCAAGCCTCTACGGTGTTCCAGTCTTTGATCATATAGGGATCGAATACGACATAGTATTCACTGAGGGTCTTGCCGAACTCATGGATGTTATTGAGCATGACCTCGTTTTCCCCAGTAATGGGGTGACTAAGGTAGACCTTTTCGCGACCGTGGCTCCAGATGACGTCTTGTAGAAGCTCAGGACCATTCTCGTAAGCGACGAGTTGGACCTCTGGACGAGGGGTAAAGAGCTTAGCGTGGTTGTAGGCGAGACTGATCTCCTCGCGGCGCCAGTTAGCGATCTCGCCTAGGGTGAAAGTATGTCCCTGCCACTGAGCATCGTGACTGAGGCGGTCTCTGACGCGTAGTATATCATCAAAAATGATGATTATAGCATCAGGTTTGAGGGCTTGGATCTCGTCTTCATAGAGGCCTTGGAATCTGTTGCCTTTCCATTCGAAGTGAAGGGGTGTGCTAATAATGTGGTCTCCGGGACGTCTATCTATTTCTTGGGTAATCTTATGGATGGCGGCTTTGTGGTAGGTTTGCATGCGTTGGGGACTGCTATCGTAGAAGTCGAGAATGTTCAGCTTGGTAAGGTTGGTGTCGTCAAAGCGGGCCTCGTTTACAATATATTCGAATAGGTGGTGATAGTTGAATGTGGCGTGTTCCCTCATTTGGTAGAGAAGGTCATCTCTGCCGTTGCCTGGGGAGCCAGTACAGATAATGACTCTTGGTTCGGGGGTCATAGACCTTTCATTGTTCTGGTGTAAAGGTGAGGATATAAATGGCGTGTGTAAGGGTGGTTTAGACGTCACCGTTCTGCCGGATCTTTCCTCTTATGAGGGGGAATGCAACACTGAAAATATTCTTGTTTGCAGACCTAAAAAATGACGCGCGCGTCAGGTTTGGATTCACTGAAAACCTAATAGGGGGTCAGTCTTGGCAACACCATTTGTTCCGACAAGGTTGGCATGTGCGCTGACCTCAGGTCCATACCTGAGGTGAAGGAAGCCCATCCGGCTTATTGAGTGTACGACATCATCTTGATCATTGAGTAACAAACAATACAAGAGCTAAAAAAAGGCATACGCCTCATGTTGGGAGTCTAAACAGGATCCAAAGCACCCTATTAATAATCGTAGTCTGATAAGGGCAAAGGTGTTTTCGCGTGAGACAATTTGGGCTCAGTGATGTGAGCCGTAGAAATTAGTCTCAACAAGACTCCTTTCTCCGTCCAATACCTCCACGTAGACTTTCGCGGCAATCTCTCGTTCAATGCTGGTGGTTTCATTGCCCACCTTTACTTTCAGAGGGCCATTAAAGGCCTCAGCTTTTATGATCTCGATCTCGTCTCCCTTGAAAAGACCCAACTCCTTTAGGAGGATGCTTCCATCATCAACCGGGATCACGATCCCTCTCTCACCAGTCTGAAGGTGGGACAATTCTGTGAAAGGTCTAGCCTCGCCCCTCTCGCTGATAATGGCGCACTCGTCGCAGTTGGATGCGTTCAAGGTGCACCGGGGTATTGGATTCCCGTCATCTGGACACGTCTGGGGGTTGTCTAGGGCGTTGCAGAGCGCGTACGCAGCCTCGTCAGAGAGGGCGTGCTCCATCATGCAGGCTTCATCGTGGACCTTATCCTTGTTCATCCTCAAGTAATCATAAAAGAACCGCTCCAAAAGCCGGTGTTTCCGGACAATTTTCTGTGCCCTAGCCATCCCTCGCCCGGTGAGCACCGCACCTTTGTAAGGCACGTAGATGACAAAGCCCCGGTCCGCAAGCTTCTTGACCATTTGAGTAACGCTGGGGGGAGCTACCATGAGCCTCTTGGCCAGCTCGGTGTTCCTAGCAAGCTTCCCATTGTTGTTAAAGAAAAAGATCGCCTCAAGGTATTCCTCGATGCTATCACTACCCAGGGCCATCTAAATTTAGGCGAAACTAAAATATTTAAATGTTGTTGTGGTCGGCTCAACTGGAGACTAGAACGAATATTTCGCTTGCAATCTTTTCATCCACCGCTATCTGAGTCTGCCCAACCTTGAAGACGAAGGAGGGGTATCTCTGAATCAGTGAGACGTCGAACCCAGGGAGAACCCCCATTGCCATGAGCTTCTGAATACTTCCTTCACCGTGGGTGTGGATATACCCTATCCGCCCTCCCTGTCCTATGTCCATCTCCGAAAGCGGGTAGACCACACGGTTAGCCTCGTCAAGTCCCTCCTTGCAGCACTTACCAGGGGGGATAGGGTTACCGTGGGGACAGACCTTTGGATGTCCAAGAAGGATGCAGACGTTCTCCTCGATACCGCTCCGGAGGACATGCTCGAATCTACATGCGGCGTCGTGCGCCGCGCCGGGCTCCGTGTTGATAACATCCATGAGCAGCCTCTCTGCTAACCTATGCCGCCTTACCACTTTCCTCGCCTCTCGTAGGCCTTTGGGAGTCAGTGAAACAGTTTCTCCCTTGACGTCGATCAGAGCCTCGTCTCGGAGCTCCTTCAGCCCAAGGCCGTTTAATTCAATTTCTGGGTCTTGGAGGCTTGTACGAGCTTCCGCTTCGTTTGCGTTGTCCGTCCAAAGCCTCTCAAGTATCTCTTCTGCGTTCTCACTTAATTCCATTCCAGTTTCTCCATCGTTTAATCATCTTAAATAACTGGGGCTCTCCTGGGTTCTCGAAACCGCAGTTAGGGCACCTCAGCATATCGCAGTCTCCTTTCTTCACAAAGCAGTTTTCGCATGAGCTCATGATGTCTCCTCTCTTGAAGTCTAACCCGCACAGTGAACATCTCATTACATAGGCACCCCCGCGATCATGAAAGCTATTTTGAGGAGATAGCCAACGAGGAATGCGAAGGGAAAGACGAACAGTGTAATATAGGCAGCCATCCTTGAGCCCCGTTCCTTTATGTTTACCGCGATCTGGGCAATACACGGGAGGAAGAGGGTAAGGGTCACCGCCGCGATAATGAGCTGGGGATTAGCGAGGAGTCCCTCCTGATGTAGGTCGAAGAGCCCAGCCGCCCCATAATCCCTCCGGAAGAACCCGAAGAGGAAAATCACTGCGACTTCTCGGGGCAGACCGATCCAGCTCACGGGGTACGCAAGGATCCCAACCAGCAGGTCAAAGACGCCGCTAATCTGTCCCAGCCAGATTAGAATGCTCGCGATAATGAACATCGGGAAGACCTCCCGAAAATACCACTCCATTCGGGTTAATGTCTTGATCGCGACGTTGTTAAACTTGGGTACTCTTAAAGGAGGAATCTCCATGTGGAACGTAGGCATCTCCCCGGGCATTAACCTAGCAGAGAGGAAGCCCACTAGCAGAAATAGCCCGAAAACCACTACCCCCCAGATCAACAACCCGTTGGGAGCTCCGGCGAGGATCGCGAAGATCACTCCGAGCTGGGCTGAGCATGGGATCGCCAATGACAACAAAAGTGTGGCTATAACCCTCTCCCTCTTTGTCTCCAAGGTCCGAGTAACGATGGTGGCCATAGTGTCGCAGCCAAAGCCTAATACCATGGGGATCACGGCCCTGCCGTTGAGCCCAATGCTCTTGAAAACCCTGTCGATGAGCATCGCCATTCGGGGGAGGTATCCTGAATCCTCCATGATTCCAAACGCTATGAAATAAGTCCCCACAATGGGCAAGATAAGGGCAATGGCATACCTGACTCCTAGGGTGAATATCCCATAATCCCCTACAAAGAGGTCGCTGACGATAGACCATGGAAGCAGTCGCGTAAAATGAGTGATGATGAAGGGGTTGATCTTTTCCTCGAAGATTGATGTTTCGAGATAGTCCACTACGATCTGGGCTCCAAAGTTACCAACGAACTGATACATTACGTAGATCACAAAAACAAAGATGGGAAGACCCGTCACCGGGTTCATCATTAACCTGCTGAGGTGCTCACGACGAGAGATTACCTCACTTTCAGGGTATGTAGTTACCTCCCGGACGATCCTTTTCGCCTCCACTCGCCTCGTCATGGCGATGACGTAGTTCATAGAGTGATTATATAGGGCAGCAGTCTGATTGATGATGTCCTGGATTGCATCCCAACGCTCAGCCTCCTGTGATTTGACTAGATCCTTGATATCTGTGTCATTCTGGAGCAGGAGTAGGGAAATTATACGTTTTGACAGCTGGTAATCGCCGTGGAGGAGCGAGCCGATCTCCTTTAGGGCCTTTTCAACCCTAGGATCATATGTTATTTCAATCTTATTGGACATAGTTGGTGATCTCCTTTCTTAGCTTGTCCATACCTCTACCGCTGGTCGCGACAGTGCCCACTACAGAGACTCCAAGCCTCTTTGAAAGCCCCTCCAGATCGATGATAATCCCCGCTTCCTCGGCTTCGTCCATCAGATTGAAGACCACGATAAGGGGGAGTCCCGCCTCGATGAGCTGGAAGGTCATTAGGAGCATTCGCTCCATGTTCTTTGCGTCAATGAGCTGGAGGACAACGTCTGGCCTCTCGTTAAGTAAAATGGAGCGGGCAACTTTTTCGTCTTCTGTAATGGAATATAGGCTGTACATCCCCGGGGTGTCCACCACCTCAAATGGGACGCCACCGAACTCACCTTGACTCCGTGTTACCTCGACAGTGGTTCCAGGATAGTTGGAGACGGTGGCGTAGCTCCCGGTGAGGTTATTGAACATAACGCTCTTACCGGTGTTCGGGTTTCCCACTAGGGCCAGCTTCCTGAGACCTGGTTGGGAGACCGAAAGTGGGGCCTGGTTACCGCCGCTATGGTGTCCTTTTTGGCCCATTATCCCTCTGCTATGCCTTTTCTTCGACTTCAAAAATATTTCAGACATCTAGTTCGGATCTCACAATTGGATGTTAATGCTTGCGTATGGTAAAAGATTTAGGAGAGCCTAAATTATTTAAGGGTTTGGATTAGTCTAAGAAAAGAGATAAAAATCAAAGAAACATTGGAAGTGCCCCTAATTTCTAAGCAAGGCTATAGAAGATCCTGGGTGTTTCAGGATACCCCCCTTCTGCCCTTAGATTGACCTTTTTCTTCAAGAACCCGCGCGCGACCAGCTTATCCATGAAGCCAAAGTATTCGTTAACGAACCTGAAACCCTGGAGGTACTCCTTCCTGAAGCTCTCCGAAGAGACCCCGAACACCTCCGCCCACCCATCTGGATACAGGGCATCCCAGAGCTTCTTGACGCCGATCTCTTTCTCCTTCATCACTATCTGTAGAATCGCATCAGCTGCTCTCCCCTCGTCCATCTTCCAGTCATAGAGCCTCCGGCTCGAGTCCATCGTGGTGACCTCTACCTTCCCTCGGGTAAGCTTTAGTATGCTATTCTTGGGTGGCTTGAAGAGTCTATCCATCTCATAGGCTATATCGTGGAAACCGAGGGGGCTGCTGCAGAACATTGCCTCGTCGTCTCCCACCGCAACGACGCAAGGCTGATACCAGTTAGCGATCCAGACAGTCTCTGGGTCGTCGGGAGTTATCACGGCCAGAAGAAAGCCCCCAACGAGCTGGGATGTGACCGCCCTCAACGCCTTCTCTATAGACATTCCTCCCAACAGCTCGTCGCTGAGCATGTGGGCAGCGATCTCGCTGTCCGTAATGGAGTCAAGACCCTCTACATAGGACGTGAAAGAGTGAACGTCCCTGAGCTGTTGCCAGTGCTTCCTGTAATTGTAGATAGTTCCGTTGTGCATCAGCGCCAAGTTCCTGGCGTCATCAAGGAAAGGATGGGCCATCTCTGAGATATTGAAACGGGGATCGTCCCGGGCGCGGCTGTTGTAACGGCTATGGGCGATCCCAGCGGTCCCTTTTAGGGATCCGATATCTGTTACGTGCCTCACCCGTACAACAGGCCCTGAGTCCTTCACGACTCTTAGGACGCCCTGATCAATGACCCCTAAGCCAGTGGCGTGGCCTGCGTAAAGGGGCTCCTGGAGCTCCAGGGCCCTGAGGAGAAGAGGAATGATGGGCCGGTCTCCCACATAGGCGGCTAGCTGACACATTTTGGCCAACCATATTTTAGAACGCACAGTTAAATAAATTTCAATTCTGACCGCTGAGTAGAAGCAGGTCGGTCAGCGCCCCTTTGAGTACCGTAATACTATCCAAATAGTCCTGAACCCCTATATGCTCGTAGGATGTGTGGTCCAAGTGAGGATCTCCTGGGCCATATGTGATGGTGGGCGTCCCTGTGGCCCTTCCGTAGATGTTCATATCTCCCGTCCCCGTCTTATTGATGAGACCCACTTTCGCTTTTCGGTTCCTCCATATAGAACGGGAAATAGCCCTGACTAGAGGAGACTTTTTATCGGATAGGTAAGGTTCGGTATGGCCCAAGATCTCCACGTAGACATTCACGTCGGGATTATCCACCCTATATGCGTCTATGAGGGCGAGGAGTTCAGCGCTAAGCCTATCTACAGATACAGCAGGGGGTATTCTAGCCTCAACCAAGATTTGGCAGCTTGAAGGAACGACACTACCTATCCCTCCGCCCTTGATCCGTCTCAGGCAGTAGGAGACGGAATGGAATCTGCTTTCAGAATCCTCCTCTGGTAACTGGAGGGACTTGACCTGGTGCCAGATTCCCATCGCTTTCTCAATAGCGTTTTTAAAAAGCCATGGGGCCGAGGAGTGCCCCGTCTCCGTCTCGCAGTCAATCTTCAGTACTAAGCCTCCCTTATAACCCACCGTGATGGTCTCGACATTGGTGGGCTCGCCGAAGATAGCATAGTCAGCCTCTAGCCCGTCATTAACGAGGTTCTTGACGCCGGTGCTCATTCCCTCCTCATCCACGGCACCCACCACAATGAGGGTTCCGGAATGACCGTCGTCGACCAGTCCCGACGCCGCCATCACCAATGCAGCCAGGGGGCCCTTAGCGTCAACGGTTCCCCTCCCGTAGAGGATCCCATCCTCAAGGCGGACGGGAAGTTCGGGAGGAACTGTGTCCATGTGGCCACACAAAAGCACTCTAGGGCTACCATCCCCATGTTCTCCGATAACGTTACCGACAATATCTCGCTTGACTAGAAAACCCAGCTCCTCCATTCGGGAGGATAAAAAATATCCGACCTCATCCTCCTTTCCTGAGGGGCTGTACCGCTCCACCAGCCCTCTGAGAAGGTTAATTGCTGAGTCTTGCATTCTCCTCTCCCTCTAGGACCTCGTCCAGGACCGTGAGGGCCCTTTCGATCTGGCCCCGATCTATGATGAGAGGGGGGAGCATACGCACCACTTTTCTCCCAGCGTCTAGGAATAGGACTCCACGCTCCAGTGACCCCATGATGACATTCAGAACGTCGAACCGGAGTTCCAAACCCAGCATCAGACCCCTACCACGGGCTCCTCGGACGATCGTGTACTTTTTCACCAGTTCCTTCAGCCTTGTGAGCATATATTCACCATTAGTCTTCGCCCGCTCGGGAAGCCGTTCATCTTTGAGCACGTCGATGGTTGCACATGCAGCTGCACAAGCAACCGGACCTCCCCCAAAGGTGCTCGAGTGGTCTCCCATCTTGAGGGTGGACATCACCTCCTCCGTTGCCATGGTAGCGCCCATAGGGAGACCGCTCGCGACTGCCTTGGCGAGGCACATGATGTCAGGTTCGATCTCATAATGCTGGCAGGCGAACCAGTCCCCTGTGCGCCCAAAGCCCGTCTGGATCTCGTCTAGAATCAGGAGGATCCCTTTGTCGTCGCAGATATCCCTGAGCCCGGGGAGGAAATCATCCGGAGGGACATTGACTCCGCTCTCCCCCTGTATAGGCTCCACGATTACAGCTGCGGTCTCATCATCGATGGCCGCCTCCAACCGCTCAAGCTTACCATAGGGGACATGTTTGAATCCTGGAACCAACGGCTCGAATGGTGTCCGATATTTCTTGTTCCAAGTCGCCGACAAAGCGCCCATTGTCTTTCCGTGGAAAGCCCCCATCATCGAGATGATTCCGGTTTTCCCCGTACTTCTCCTCGCAAGTTTAAAAGCGAACTCTGTTGACTCGGTCCCGCTGTTAGATAAGAAGGCCCTCTGGAGACCATCCGGGGATATGGTAGATAGCCTATGCAAGAGCTCGGACCTTGCCTTGTTGTAGAACGTGCCATGACAGGAGAGTAGCAGCCCCGCCTGGTTCCTTGTTGCCTCAACGACCCTAGGATGGCAGTGCCCAGTTATTGCGACACCGTAGTTACTAGTGCAATCGAGGTATTTCCTTCCCTCGGCATCCCAAAGATTCGAGCCTCGTCCGTGAGTGATCACAATAGGCCTCTTCCAGTATGTAGAGGCCATTGAAAGATTCTCCTTGTCGACAATCCATTTGCTTATTTTTTTATCACCGTACCAGCTTTGTGTTCTAGTGCCAATTCAATCGGGTTCTTAATGAAACCGGAGGAGATCACGACCTCCCCGACTCCGCCCTCCAGCGCCTCAATGGCCGCGTATAGCTTAGTTATCATACCGGGGCCGATACCCTCTATAACAGTCTTGGCCTCGTAGATGCTCAACGCATCAACCGACTTACCGGCCACAAGTATATTTGCTACGTCGGTTAGGAGTACCAAGTTTTCGGCTCCCATCGCCGTGGCTAGACTAGAAGCCATCCTATCCCCATCGACGTTGAGGGGCTTTCCCGCCTTACTCATTGCAAGACTGGAGATGACAGGTATGTAGCCGTTATCCACCAGCAGTCCTAGGAATACCTTGTTCACCCCGTCGATCTTTCCTGTGTAGCCCCCCTCTATCAGCATTCTCCGACCCCTCTCATCCACCGCTACGATCTTCTTTTTCCTCGTCGCCCGGACAAGGGCCCCATCAAGACCGCTAAGTCCTACCGCTTGGACACCACGACCCTGGAGGGCTGAGACGATCTCCTTGTTGATCTTGCCAGCCATTACCATGGTGAATATCCCGGCCTCCTCGCGGTTAGTGTACCTGCTCCTGAATCCTTTAGGGGAGACTATGAACTTAGGGGGATGGCCCAGTTCCGTGGAGATCCTTGTGACAACGTCTCCACCCCCATGAACTAGAATGATTTTATTTTCCTTGGTTATAGAGACGATGTTATCAACGAGAGCTTCTGGTAAACCCTTGGAGATGAGGTCTCCACCGATCTTGATGACAATCAATTCATTCACTTAGTGTAGCCCAACGTGCTCCAACCCCGTCCGCTCGTCTAGGCCCTGCATCACGTTGAAGCACTGAACTGCTTGTCCCGCTGCACCCTTTACAAGATTGTCTATCGCGGAGAACACTACGAGACGCCCGGCGTGAGGGTCGAGCTCGAAGCCTATGTCGCAGAAATTAGTACCTGAAACTACCTTAGGATCAGGTAGTTGGTATAGCCCCTTCCTCGACTTAACAAGACGGATAAACGGCTCGTCTGAGTAGGCTTTCCTGAATGCAGTCCAGATATCCCTGTCTCTCAAGGGACGATTGAGCCAAATGTGGATTGTCGCGAGGATGCCTCTCGCCATATTCACAGCGTGAGGCGTGAACCCCACCTTCAGGAGGTGCCCACCCGCCAGAGTCAATTCCTGTTCGATTTCGGCTATGTGTCTGTGACCCACCACCTTATAGGGTCTTAAAGCGCCGAACCTCTCAGGGTGGTGGCTTGCTAGCGTTGGGTCACTTCCACCCCCAGAAGATCCTATTTTTGCATCGATCGTAATCCTCTCTTTTTCAACAAAAGCTGTCTTTACAAGCGGGGCAAGCCCAAGGATAGACGCCCCGGCCATGCAGCCTGAGCAAGCAACAAGATTGGCCCCCCGGATCTCTTCTCTATGGAGTTCTGGGAGACCGAAGACGGCATCAGAGAGCAGCTCAGGGTGGGGATGCTCCCAGCCGTACCACTTAGGGTAATCCTTGGGATCGTTGAGACGAAAGTCTGCACTCAGATCCACAACTCTTACACCTGCCTCCAAAAAGTCACCAACCATGTCCTTGGAGACTCCGTGGGGAGTTGCTAGAAATATGAGGTTGCAGTCTTCAGTCATCCGAGGTATACTGGGAGGTGTAAACTTTAACTTGGTGCTACCTCGGAGGTTGGGGTGGACCATATGTACAAACTCCCCTGAGAATCTTGAGGATGTCGCGAATTCGACCTCCGCTTCAGGATGAGGTAGAAGTAGTCTGAGGAGCTCTCCCCCTGCATATCCTGAGGCCCCCATGATTCCGATCTTCACTATTATTCATCCTTAAGAGTCAACGAGTCCAATAGCACACGTTAAAAGGTCTTGGGCAATGTCCACCCCGCCCACAATACGAGTCTGCTCCCAGAACTCGGGGCAGGCGTTCCCCTCATGGAAATAGATAGAGTCTCGACACTTTTCCAAGGTCTCGTCCACCACACTCTTGATGTAGGCGTAGGGCTCCGAGGCCATGTACTCGTTATAGGCCCGGGTAATCTCACGGTTGTATGTACGGAAGTTTCTCTTTTTATTGGGCATCTGCTTAACCATAGTCACTTTGCGGAAGTGTTCCTCTAGGTCATCAAAACTTTGCCTAAGGACCTCCTCACCCTCCGTGAGATCGTCTCCGATTCGGGGCATCGCATCCAAGGCTATCATCCAGGAAGCCTCGTTACCCCCCAGGGCAAGAGCGCTGGCCTCAGCCTGCCTCCGAACTACTGTGGGCAAATGGGCTCTAAAGACCATGTTTCCGAGGAAGGTGTTAGTTCTGAACTCTTTAAAGCCCCCTCGAGCAAGAGCGGTCTCGTGGCAGTGTGGAGCCTTCCCTTTTTCTTTTCGGACCACTATCCGGAGGTCGTAAAACCATTTGGGGATTAGCTCCTGGGCAACCACCCCTGATGGATTGGTAATCGTGGGCGACACATTCTTGAGGATTCGAAGCAATTCGTCGGGTCCCTCTGCGAGGGTGACGCCTAACCCGTGGGTTCCCGCGTCGGGCTTCACCACGACCTTCTCACTTCCTAGGTCCTGGGAGATTAGGGCAGAGATGTTTTCGCAGTTATCCTGGACATCTCCTAAGACTGTCCGCTCTTTAACGTTAGCTGACAGGTAAATTGTCCTGGGCACCCTAATACCGTTGGTGGCAAACGCAAGCAGTGTCCTCACCTTGCTCTGGCATGCCTGCTCCACCGTCATGGGGTTCAGTACTTGAGCACCAATAGCTTCGAAGATATCGGTGGCGTACAACCTGCGGCTCTTGCTCTGGGTCCTATTCAGCACTACCCGGATATCGCTAAGCTTAGCAGTGTAGTCCTTACCAAGACTACGGTAGGAGAATCCATCAGTATCGAATGCTACTGACACCTTGTGAAAAGGGAAATATTCAAGATCGATTTCCATTTCCTCGGCCGTGAGACGGATGCCCAACTCGTCTGTCTCGATTCGATCACATAACATCGCTATATTTGCCATAAAAAGCACCAATTAACCAAAAAAACACAAGATCCCTCTCCGGGGGCCTTGTGCTAGGCTACTCTCCCCAGTCTTCACCCTCAATCAAGAGTTCCTTCAGTTGCTTGCCACCGGAGTCATCGTTCTCGATAACATAATCTAACCCGCAGTCGGGGCATCCAATTATCTCTCCGATAAGAGCATCATTGGGAACGTCCATGCCAGCTCCGCAATCAACACATGTATTTGTCATCGTTTAATCATACCTTTTTGATTGTGTTATAACGTAACTCGTTATACACGAAAGTAATAAGAATTGTGACACTAATACCCCATTTTTTGGGTTTTTTGTCCCAATTCAGACATGGGTTGGTTTATTCACCCCAGTCTTAAAGGTATATCAATATTTCTTCAGGTGCTTGCTCCCGGATTCATCCATCTCGACTATACCATATAGCCGAATTTTGGACATCCAACGATCTCTCCTAAGAAGGAATCGTTTGAACGGTCTAAGGTAGTGCCGCAAGCCATACACGCAGGTACAAGCCCTATTTGTACCATTCTAAAGGATGCCAATCCCGGATGGCGTATAATTCATAAAGATTTCGAAAAATAACGGAGAATAAGTTATATAAAATAAAGAAAAATGGCACGAATCGTAGAAACTACTAGAGAGTTCGCAGTACTATCACTGTGTTGGTCTTAACGACGCCGTCAAGCTTCCTAATCTCCTCGATGGTTTGGTTAAGCCCCTCTATATTCCGCTGCGAGACAACGCAGACGATGTCATATTCTCCCGTCACCTCATAGATGCTTTCGATCCCAGAAAGAGACTCCACCTTCTTGGATATAGCGTAGGTCGGGCTGGAGGGATCCACCGAGATCATGGTCAAGGACCTCACCCTAATGGAGGGAGCTACTTCTATCGTGAATTTTCTGATAGTGCCAGAATTTATGAGGGCCTGGATTCTGTTTCTAACGGCCCCCTCGGATAACCCCACCGCGCTCCCGATCTGGACGTTAGACTTCCGGGAGTTCTCCTTGAGGGCGTTGATGATCTTCTCATCTATCTCATCGACCATATCGCATTTCATTTGGTTTAAACTTAAAAAAGGGGTTGGATCAGCCCTAAAACCATAATTCGCGTAATATGGAATGGGTTTACTACTCGTTGGTTTTTAAGGATCCCTTTCATACAGGCAGACCGTCCTCAACTGATCTCTTTCATCTTCCTGTAAGTGCTGTAGTCTATGTATTCACGTAGGGGACTTTCGATCTGGTCCTCTAATCGGACCAGCCTCCCCCTCTTTTCCAAGATCTGCTCAGTCACTGTGAAAATATAGGCGTCGCTCCCTGCCCCCGAGCCGTAGCTCACCATGAGGATCCTCTCTCCTGGATCCGCAATGTCGAGAACCGCCGCGAGTCCAGTGAGGGTAGATCCAGAATAGAGATTGCCTATCCGGGTTACCACGAGACCCGTGTCGATCTGATCTCTCTTGAAGCCAATCTCGGTCGCGACTCTGAGGGGGAACACACCATTAGGGGAGTGGAGGACGATGTGGGCAAAGTCTCCGGGCGCCATACTACTTTTCTCCAGTATTTTATCCATTGCGTTCCGGGTGTGTTTATAGTAGGCGGGTTTCCCGGTAAAGCGCCCTCCGTGCCTTGGATACCGCTGGCCCTCACGACGATAAAAGTCGGGAGTGTCTGAGGTATAGGAGACGTAGTGATCCAGGGTAGCGATAACGTCCCTCTTACCTATGATGAACGCCGAGCCCCCAGCTCCTACGGTACGGTCTAAGGCGTCCCCAGGAGCCGCCTGTGAGTTGTCGGCCCCGATGACCATGACGTAATCTCCCTCGAACTTGGAGTAGTCGACGAGGGCTGCGGCGTCGATGAAGAGGTCCGAGGCGGCCTTGCATGCGAACTGGGTGTCAACGCCCCCAGAGTAGAACCCCCCATCGTGAGCTATCCCGAGTTCCAAGGCCTGAATCACCGTAGCCATAATGGGCTTCACGGCGTAGGCTGGGGATTCTGTGCCCACAAAGCACTTCCTGATAAGCCTATTACTCAGAGCAGAGTGGATCAGAGCCCGTTTCCCAGCCTCCACGGCAAAGGTCACAGTGTCCTCATCCATGAATGGCACAGTTCGCTCTTTGACCCCAAGGGTCCCGGAGGGCTCGTTCTTTATCCTGAACTTGGGGAGGTAAGCACCATATCCCACGATGCCGGGTGGCCCGATGTTGTTAGAGGGTTTAATCGTCTCGAATTCCTGGTAGGGGTAGTAATCCCCCTCAAGGCTGAAGTTGAGACTAGAGTAGTAAACTAGGCCACTGGCCCCGTCGGCATAGTTCCTCCTGAACCGAGGCACGACGCCTCTCCCAATGAGCCCAGAGATTTCCCCACCCTCAGCACAGGGGATGCGGTCGGTTATCCGGCCGGGAACCTTGAAGCCTTCCTCGGGGAACTGGATGATCCCGGTAAGGAAGGGGCCAAGGTGTTTGAACTTGTTGGTGGAGGTTGCTATCATGGTACCACTGAAGAGCTCGCCCTGTTTGTAGAAATAGTCCTCAGGGAGCATGGTGCTGTCCCTCCCCTCTAGGTCGCAAAAGGATTTAGGGGGGAAGTATACTTTGCCGCAGTCTGCACACCTCATAGTGCTGATCCGGTAGTCCACTAGGGCGTTCCGCCTCGCTATGGGCTCACTCATCAAATATCCCTCCTAAGTATGTGTACCGTGGCGATACCCCCCGTCCCCCCGATGTTGTGGCATAGGGCGATATCAGGGGGTGTGTCCACCTGGTTGCCCCCCGCCTCTCCCCGGAGTTGCTTGAAGCACTCATAGGCCTGCCGTATACCGGTGGCCCCCACGGGGTGACCATCAGCTTTGAGGCCGCCCCCCGGATTAACGATGAGTTCTCCGCCCTCTTTCGCATAAGGGATGTGTTTGGAGCCCTTGAAGGACTCGTAGCTCTCATGGATGCCCTTCCACGACTCTCCCGTCTCATAGAATCCTGCGTCCTCCAAGAAGATAGCCTCCTCAATGGTGAAGCAGTCGTGGACCTCCGCTAGGTGTATATCTCCAATGTCGAGACTGGCCTGAGAGAGGGCGGCGGTAAGTGTGAGCTTAGTGGTTTTAATGGACGTGAGACTCTCCCGGGTGAACAGGGAGACGTCATCGCTGGCCTGCTGGCTCGCCACTATGTAGATGGGGGTATCAGTAAGCGTACTCGCTGTTTTGGGGCTCGTTACAATTAGAGCTGATGCTCCATCCGAGATAGGAGAGGAGTGGAGGAGGCGTATAGGGTCTGCAACCATTGTGGAGTCCATTACGTCCTCCACGCTAAACTTTCTGCGGAAGTGGGCGTAAGGGTTCCCTAAGGCATGAAGATGGTTCTTACTGGCAATCATCGCGAGCGCCTCTAGGCACCGAGGGTCACTTAACCCATAGTCGTAGATGTACCTGGTCATCATGGTAGCGTAAAGGCCTGGGAATGTGAAGCCGGTGTCGAACTCCTTGGGGTCAGCGGCGAACATCAGGTCGTCGCTCATCTTATAAGACCTGTCTGTCATCTTCTCAAAGCCACCCACTAAAACAGTGTCGTAAACCCCGGACTGAACCGCGATGCACGCGTTGAAGAGGGCGGAACCTCCCGAGGCGCAGGCGGCCTCCGTCATGGAGATGGGGATATTAAGACCGAGCTCCCTGGACATGTAGCCGGGAATGAGCCCCAGTTTATTAGTGGTCTGATATAGGAAGCTCCCAAAGAAGCATGCCTGGAGGTCCTTGCGACTCAGGCCCTTGTCCACTGACTCAATGCATTTTAGGCCGGCCTCAAAGAGGAGTTTCTCTGGGTTTTGGTACCACAACTCGCCGAATTTGGTCCGACCTGCACCAACGATAGCAGCGATTGGTTTGGAGTGTTCGTTGTGAGTCAAGATAGGGACGGGTAATACGACAATTGCCTATAACATTTTCGACTATTGTCGGAGTTAAATGCCCACACGATCCGAAAGATACAGGCGATACTCCTTGAAATTGCCTCAGTTTGTAGAGGATGTAAACGGCCTGTAAGGTCTGGTGCTTAAATATGAGTCTATAGAGCCTTGATTATCGCGTCAGTGACCTCAAGGGTAGTCGAGTTCCCACCGATGTCTGGGGTCAGATGCTTGCCCTCCATGAGGACTGAGATAACTGCAGCCTCCAATTTGTGAGCCCATTTATCTTCCCCAATGTGCTCAAGCATCATCTTCGCAGAGAGTATGGCAGCCATGGGGTTAGCTATACCTTTCCCTGCGATGTCGGGAGCGGAGCCGTGGACAGGTTCAAACAGAGCGTAGTCATCCCCGATGCTCGCGCTGGGAGCGAGACCTAGTCCCCCAACCAGTCCGGCTGCCTCATCCGAAAGGATATCACCATAGAGATTGGGGGCCAAGATTACATCGAAGATCTGAGGCTTCATTACTATGTGCATCGCGGCTACGTCAACCAAAAGCTCGTTTACCTCCACCTCTGGGTGCTCCTCCGCAACCCCAAGAGAGACATCTCTAAAGAGGCCATCAGTCTTCCTAAGGACGTTCGCTTTCGTCACCAATGTTAGCTGCCTACGCCTGCTCATCGCCAATTTGAAAGCGCACTTTGCGATCCTCTCAGACGCTTCCAAGCTTATCACCCTGAGAGTATAGGCCCGATCCCTGTCTCCGAATTCGATCCCACTATACAGGCCCTCGGTGTTCTCACGGACCACTACAAGGTCTACCCCATCCCTAGACCACCTAACAGGACAGCTCTTAGCAGGCCTGATGTTCGCGTAGACCCCTAATGCTTTCCTAAGAGTCAGGATAGCGCTGCTGTAGTTCGGGATACCTAAAGGAGTTGTCGTGGCCCCGAAAAGGCATACGGGGTTTTGCTTGATCCCTACTATCGCCTCATTAGGAACGGGATTTCCATCCCTTTTGAAGACCTCATATCCAACGTCGAAGCGATGGAAATTAAATTCCAATCCCGTACTCTCCAAGGCCCTTACCGCCTCAGGGACGACCTCCTTGCCGATACCGTCTCCAGGTACAACAGCTACGTCATACATATCCTTCATCCCGGAGAAAATTAATCAGTCCCCCCTTATCCACTATCATCTGGATGAATCTTGGGAGGGGTTCAGCCTGGATCAGCGTCCCCCTCGTAGCGTTGCTGATCTCGCCCGTACTGATATCGATCTCAATGTCATCAGCATCATCAATTCCATCCACCCCCTTACAGATGAATATTGGCAGGCCGATGTTCACTGAGTTCCTGAAGAAGATGCGCCCAAAGGACTTGGCCACAACAGCCTTTATCCCAGCAGCCTTTATGGCAATTGGTGAGTGCTCCCTGGAAGACCCGCAGCCAAAGTTCATCCCTCCGACAATGATGTCCCCCTCTCGGACCTCCTTTGAAAACTCCGGCCTATACTCGATGAACGCAATTTTCCCTAGCTTGGCCTTATCTGTGGTAACGTTGAACCTCCCCGGGGTGATGAGGTCAGTGTTGATGTCATCCCCAAACTTCCAGGCCCTCATAGAAACCCTCTTGGGTCCATTATTGTCCCCGTTAGAGCAGAAGCCGCGACCGTAGCGGGAGAAGCTAGGTATATTTTGGAACTTGGGTGGCCCATCCTCCCTGTAAAATTCCGGTTTTGGGTAGTGATGCATGTCTCTCCGTCGGCCAGGACACCACCCCACCGACCTATGCATGGTCCACACCCCGGGTTCGGGACAACTCCCCCCGCCTGGAGTATGGTCTGTATATAGCCCTTGTTGAAGGCTTTCAGATAAATCCTGGTTGTTGCAGGTATCACGACAAGCCTCACGTCGGGATGGACCTGGTTCCCCTTGAGGATATCCGCTGAAACCCTGAGGTCCTCCAGCCTACCGTTGGTGCATGTTCCTATGTATGCCTGATCTATTGCCACATCATCAACCTCGGTCACAGGCATAACGTTGTCTACCTCTGAAGGACATGCGATCTGAGGCTCAACATTATTGATGTCGAACTCTATCTCATCGGCATAGACGGCGTTTCGATCGCTCCTGAAGGTCTTCCCCTCCCTCCCCAGATAACTCACGGTCTTGTCGTCAGCCTCGATTACGCCGTTCTTAGCCCCCATCTCGACGGCCATATTGCAGAGGGTGATCCTAGAGGGGACGCTTGAATCCCTCACGTAGTCACCACCAAACTCCACCGCCTTATAAAGAGCTCCATCACTCCCAAGCTCCCCTATGATGGTTAGAATCATATCTTTTGCATAGACACCCTTCCCGGGGGACCCCGAAACTTCTATTTTTATGCTTTCCGGCACCCTAAACCAGCATTTTCCGGTAGCTATGGCACCGGCGGCGTCTGTTGACCCCAACCCGGTACTGAACGCCCCAAGGGCGCCCTGTGTGCATGTGTGAGAGTCTGCCCCCACAACAATATCTCCAGGGGAGACGTAGTCCTCAACCAGTAACTGGTGACAAACGCCGTCGCTGCGGAAGTTGGAGATCTCCTCCGACTTGACGAACTCCCTTGAAATCTTGTGGAGGCTAGCCGCGTCCACTGAAGGCGCTGGGTAGAAATGGTCGAAGACAAGGATGACTCTATCCTTATCAAATACCCCCTTCCCAATCTCGGAGACTCCCTGGAAGGCGAGAGGACCAGTGGAGTCGTGGACCATCACATAGTCTAGGTCTGCCACGAGATAGTCCCCAGCAGAGGCCTCAGCCACGTGTGATGCATTGGCCAGTAACTTCTCTGTAATCGTTGATCCCATTTGTTCACTCTCCTATGGCCCTACGGATATGCTCTCTTAGCTTGGTGGAAAAATATGATGATTGGCTCCCATCCGGGGTACAAAAAGGGGTAGCTGTAATTGTCGATGACATGTATTCATCGAGGGCCGGAATCATCGTACTCGCGAAGATGCAGGGGAGGGAGTAGATGCAAAGCTTGTTAATCCCTCTCAGTGTTCTGTCAGAGTTAAAGTTGAGATGACCGTGTTCCATTTCATTCAAACGCCTTTTTTTAAATGAGCCCATAAAATGAAATCTGGAATATAAATAAAGATTTCGGAGCAGGATGTCATAGTTGATGAAAAATTCGTATAAAAAATACACATACAGCATTATTATGGAACGTTTCGAACCGTGCAGTAGAAACTATAACCCCTTAAAAAAACAATAAGCGTGAGTGCCCCTCCACATGAGAGAAATAAAAAAAATGGCCGGAAGATTAGATAGTACTTATTTCTCCAAACCAGACATCTGCCTGACCCTCTTCCCAACCTTCTCAATCTCCAGATTCTTACACTCGTCATAGAGACGTTGGAACTCCTTGGAGCCAGCTTCATAATCAGCGATCCACCCATTCGAGAATTCCCCACTCTGGATCGCCTTAAGAGCCGCCCTCATATTGTCCTCGACGTGGTCATCGATAATCATGGGCCCTACGGTCATCCCGCCGAACTTGGCTGTGTCTGAGACGGCGGCGTACATCCCACTGATCCCCGATTTGTAAATAAGGTCCACGATGAGCTTTAGCTCGTTGAGTACCTCGAAGTAGGCGAGCTCAGGGGGGTATCCCGCATCGGTGAGCACCTTGAATCCTCTGCGGATGAGCCAGTCGGTTCCTCCGCAGAGAACAGCCTGTTCCCCAAAAAGGTCGCTCTCTGTCTCGTCCTTGAAGGTGGTCTCGATGACCCCCGCCCTGCCAGACCCTAGAGCCTTCGCGATGGCCAGAGCCTTTGCCTTGGCCTGGCCTGTAGCGTCCTGGGCCACAGCGATGAGCGCCGGGACCCCAAAGCCCTGCTCATACTGACGGCGCAACTCTGGGCCGGGGGCCTTAGGGGCCACCATGATGACGTCGATCCACTCCGGGGGCTTGATCTGCCCGAAGTGGACGTTAAACCCGTGAGCAAACTGAAGGGCCTTCCCCGGTTTCATCGCGAGGGAAACCTCCTCGGCGAATACTGTGGGTTGGGCCATGTCCGGGACGAGCATTAGGATCACGTCGGCCTCGTTGGCCGCGTCAATGACCCGTTTAACCGTCATGTTATCTGCCTCGGCCCTCTCCCATGACTTCCCGGGTCTGAGGCCGACTATAACATCAACCCCAGACTCCTTCATGTTTAGAGCCTGGGCCCTTCCCTGACTACCGTATCCGATGACGGCTACCTTCTTTCCTTTCAGAATCTTATCATCTATATCCTTGTCGTGGTAAACATCAATCATTTTCTTCACCTTTAGAGCTTCAGATTTCCCTTCTCTAGGGCGGTAACTCCAGTCCTTGAGAGTTCCTCAATCCCTATCGGCCTTGTCTTGGATATGAACTCGTCGATCACCTCGGACTCGCCCGTTACCTCGGCAATGATGGATTCGGCGTCGATGTGGAGAATGAGGCCGTGGTAGGCATTCACATGTCGGAGAGTCTCCTCCCGGGCCATGGGATCAACGGTGTCAACCTTGATGAGGACCATCTCCCGCATTATGCTCCGCATCTTGTCTAGTCGCTTCACCTTGATGATGTCCACCATCTTTTCGAGCTGGAGAACGATCTGGTTCAGCTCCTTGTTGTTGGCGTAGACGGAAACGGTCATCCTAGAGATCTGATGGCCCTCTACGGGCCCTACTGAGATACTCTCGATGTTAAAGCCCCGACGCCGGAACATGTTGGAGACATTGAAGAGAACTCCTGCCTTGTTCTCAACGAGGAAAGCTATAGTATTCAGTGGCGGCATCATTAGGCCACCAGCAGGATATCCCTAAGCCCCTTCCCAGGGGGCACCATGGGGAAAACGTTCTCCTCGGGGTCGATGGATACATCGATCACAGTGGTAAGGTTGCTATCTATGGCGGTTTGAACCGCCTTTTCAAAATCGACGATAGTCTCCGGACGGACCCCCACGGCCCCATAGGCCTCCGCGAGCTTCACGAAGTCGGGATACGCCCCCTGCCTCACCGCCATGTAGCGCCGCCCGTAGAAGAGCCTCTGCCACTGGGCTACCATCCCCAGCATCCTATTGTTAAGGACCACAACAATGACAGGGAAGTCATCCTCAACGGCGGTCGCGAGACTATTCTCGGTCATGGCAAAGCTCCCATCCCCCGCGATGTCCACCACGGGCAGGTCTGGCCTTGCAGCCTTGGCCCCGATGGCAGCAGGGAAGCCCCATCCCATTGTCCCGAGACCGCCGGAGCTAAAGAAGGTTCGAGGGGCGTAAGAGTCAAAATAGAGGGCAGCCCACATCTGGCACTGGCCCACCTCAGTGGTGACCAGGGCGTTTCTGGGGAGCACCTTCCTGAGGGCCCTCAAAACGGCTGGTGCCCTCATGTGAGGGGTTTCGGAGAGTTCAGGAGGAAGATACTCAGACCGGAACTTTTTAAGTTTTTTAATCCAGTCCCCTTTGGTAGGGGACTGGTAGCTTAGCTTCTTGAGGCGCTTGATGATACCCTGAATAGCAAGCTTGGCATCCCCGATCACCCGGGTCACCGTCTCGACGTTCTTATCAACCTCGCTCCTGTCAATGTCGATGTGGATCACTTTGGATCCCTGGCTGAAATCCTCAAGGCTGGCAGTGGTCCTATCCGAAAATCGGGCACCCACTACTAGGAGGACGTCCGCGTCTGAGACCAACATGTTAGCTTCACCAGTGCCGTGCATTCCGCAGAGGCCAGCGAAGAGGGGATGATCGCTAGGGATTGAGCCTTTTCCCATGAGACTCGTGACAACAGGTGCCATAAGCATACCCGCGATTTTTATGACCTCAGGCGATGCGTTGGAGGCTATAACGCCGCCCCCTGCCATAACAACAGGTCTCCGAGCCTTGGAGATGAGAGTAGCTGCCCAGTCCATCTCCCGGGGATCCGGCTCCCGGTTCACATTGTATCCCCTAAAGCTAACCTCGTCGGGGAACTCAATATCCTCGACGTTGATCTGACAGTCCTTCGGGAGATCCACCAGGACGGCTCCTTGCCTCCCCGTGGAGGCAATGTGGAACGCTGATTTGATGGCCAGCGGGATCTCAGAGGGGCGCCTCACCTGGATGTTATACTTTGTAGCGGAAGCGGTGATACCGATGATGTCCACCTCTTGAAATGCGTCGCTTCCCACCGCTTTCAGGGGGACCTGCCCGGTAAAAGCTACAACAGGGGCAGAGTCGATGTTCGCCGTGGCAATTCCAGTGACGAGGTTCGTCGCCCCTGGGCCTGAGGTGGCGAGGCATACGCCGACCTTTCCTAGGGCCCTAGCATATCCATCGGCCATGTGGACCGCGCCCTGCTCGTGGCGAGCCATTACGAACCTAAGGTCACTCCCCCAGAGCTCGTCGCAGATGGGAAGCACTGCACCCCCGGTGACACCGAATATCATATTGACGTTCTCACGTTTGAGGCCCTCTACGAAGGCCTTAGAACCAGACATTTCAACCATTGTGATTCCTCCTTTTAGTTACCCCAGAGTGGACTGGCATCTCCATTTCGTTACCTACAAGTTTTACGCACGGCTCCGAGGCCGTTTTGTATAGTTTCTTTTCGGGTGGGCCTTAGGGCTGAATAAAACGAGACCCCATTTACATTTCCCCCAATGTTGGAGGCTGAATAAAGCAATACCCCATTTACGTCCATCCATTATTTGGGAACTTGAGAATGTGAAACCCCATTTCAACCTCTCCGATAAGCCAGTGGATAAGGGCAACGGATGACGGGCATAAAAAGATTACTGCACGTCCAAGCAGACACTACCCAAGTCTATAAACGAGGTCCCCCTGCCGGACCCTGTCATCAACCTTCATCCCGACGTCGTCCCCCGCCCCCGCCTCCTCAATGTCGGCCCCCTTGACCTGCATCGAGGTGACCGTCATCTCATAGTTAGTAGTCATCCCCTTAATCGCGATCCTATCCCCCAACTTGAGTGATCCTGATAGGTCCACTACAGCGACACCGATTCGAGTGAAATAGTGGATGACCTCCCCTACATTCTTCAAACTTTTCGGCATGTTGGTGAATACAAGAGAATGCCTAAAAAAACTTTCCAAAAACCGATCCCATATCAAGGTTTAAGCACAACTGTGATCATAATTAAAACCGTTCAAAATGAGCTATTTCACGCATCTAGAATGTTCAAAATGCGGCCACTGGCACGATATCAACAAGGTCCAGACCGTCTGCGTTGAGTGTGGAAAGCCCCTCTTCGCGAGGTACGACCTCGAGGCGTTGAAGAGCGACGTCTCCCCCGCCGACCTCGTAGGTAGAGAAGCGTCGATGTGGAGGTATTGGGAGCTCCTCCCGGTGAAAAACAAGGCCAATAAGGTCAGCCTTGGCGAGGGCTGGACCCCCCTTACCCAGGTGAAGCACCTTGGTAAGGCCATCAGGCTTCCTGACCTTTGGATCAAGGACGAGGGAATTATCCCCACAGGGACGTTCAAGGCCAGGGGCCTAGCGATGGCAGTCTCTAAGGCTAAAGAGCTAGGCATCGAGAAAATCGCCCTCCCTTCTGCAGGGAATGCCGCCGGAGCGATGGCAGCCTACGGGGCCAGAGCTAGGATGGAGAGCTATGTCTTCATGCCTGTAGACGCCCCCGATGTCAACAAGATCGAATGCCAGATCGTAGGTGCCAAGGTTTTTCTAGTAAACGGGCTCATCACTGACGCCGGTAAAATGGTAGCTGATGGGATCCCCGATATGGGTTGGTTCCCTCTATCTACGCTGAAGGAACCCTATCGGGTTGAGGGAAAGAAGACAATGGGCATTGAGGTGGTCGAGCAGTTTGAATGGAGCCTCCCAGATGTTATCATCTATCCCACGGGTGGGGGCACAGGTATCATTGGGATGTGGAAGGTCTTTGACGAGCTCGAAGAACTGGGTTGGATTGGGAGCGAGCGCCCAAAAATGGTCTCAGTCCAGGCGTCTGGATGCGCCCCAATACCTAAAGCCTTCGAAGAGGAGAAGGGGGAATCCGAGTTCTGGCAGAATGCCGAGACCCTCGCTACTGGTCTTCGGGTGCCTCACGCCCTCGGCGACTTTCTGGTCCTTAATGCCGCTAGGGAGAGTGGAGGATCAGCATTGGCTGTGACTGATGACGAGATCATAGACGGAATTGGACAGATTGCTAAAGAGGAGGGGCTTTTCGTCTGCCCCGAAGGGGCCGCCACATTTGCAGCCCTCAAATATCTTATTGACGACGGAAAAGTAGACAAGGATGAGAAGGTGGTACTGTTCAACACAGGCTCCGGCATAAAATACACTACCCTCTTTGAGATAGATGCACCCGTCTTCGATATTGGAGAAAAGATCGACTACAAAAACCTATAGGGGTATCCAGACGTTTTACCTAAAGCCTATCTTTATCTGGACTCAAGGCGGAAGCACTGATGCCGCAAGTCAAAAAGGGAATAAAGTTGAAAGTTGGTAATCACGTATCAAATGGTCATCCTCGGTCCGAGTCCATCAGGATCAGGGAAAGACTCACAAGACACATCGAGACCAAGGTTCTAGCACTTGCAGGGCTCATTGCCCACGGCAGGGGGGAGGCTTTTGACTATATCCTAGGGGAGAAGACCACATCTTCAGCGCAGACATCTATAACTGCCGCAGTGGCAATGCTTCTCCTTGCAGATCAACCGGTGTTATCGGTGAACGGGAACGTGGCTGCTCTGTGCGCCAGAGAGCTCGTTGACCTCTCTAATGTAACGGGCGCCAAGCTGGAAGTAAATCTTTTTCATAGGCTCCCCGGAAGGGAGGAAGCCATCGAAGCGGAGCTCAAGGAGGCTGGCGCGAGAGGAATCCTAGGCGTGGATGGATCGGCAAACGCAAAGATGGAGGAGGTCTTTAGTGACCGTCGCACCGTGGACCCTAGAGGGATCTATATAGCCGACGTGGTCTTCGTCCCTCTGGAGGACGGTGACAGGACAGAGGGATTAGTCAGAATGGGGAAGAAGGTCGTAACGGTGGACCTGAACCCAATATCTAGGACGGCCCAGTTTGCGGACGTGACCATAGTCGATAACGTTGTAAGGGCGATGCCCCTGCTAGTATCCGAGGCCAAGAACCTGAAGAAAGAGAGCCCCGAGACTCTGAGGGAGATTGTAAACGCTTACAGCAACAGGGACGCTCTCTCGGACGCTTTGAAAACAATACTCAAGAGGCTAGCAAAACTCTCGGAATCTAAAGTAATCCAGAAATAGTTCTAGGGCTGGGATCATTCAGTATGAAGATTTCTTGGTCGTATATAGGCCATTTCTAGAAAGTTCCATGTTTAAGGAGGAAGTGAAATGAATGTTGAGGAAGTGAAGCGCCTCAAAGGCGTAAGAAAGATAACTGTCCTAACAGCTTACGATTATCAGACGGCTAAAATAATCGATGATATGGGTATCGATATGATCCTCGTGGGGGACAGCCTCGGAATGGTGGTCCTAGGATATCATGACACCAAAAAAGTGACGATGATGGACATGATACGGCATACCCAAGCCGTTGCCAGAGGTGTCAAATCAGCTATCGTTATAGGAGACCTGCCCATCCACAGTTTCGACACTGTTGAGGACGCCCTCGCCAACTCTAAGCGACTGGTGGAGGCCGGAGCCCATGCAGTCAAACTCGAGGGAAACAAACCGGAAATCATAAGGGCAATCATTGAAGCAGGTATCCCTGTGCAGGGGCACCTCGGGCTACTCCCTCAAACGGCTAAAAGCATGAAGGTTAGAGGAAAGAGAAGCCGCGATGCTGAACAGATCCTCGCAGATGCAAAAGTTTTGGACTCGCTTGGGGTGTTCTCCCTAGTGTTAGAGTGTATCCCCTTGGATCTTGCGAGACGGATCACTGGGGCTGTTGCTACGTCCACCATTGGGATCGGGGCGGGAGTCCACTGTGATGGTCAAGTCCTTGTTATGAACGATATGCTCGGGATGGATGATGGCTACTGCCCTAGGCACGCGAATGCCTATCTCGACCTCAACAACCTTATCGGAAAGGCTGTGAAAAGTTATATTGAGGACGTGAAAACGGGGAGGTTCCCCGAAGACAGGCACTCATTCCACTGACCTCAGCGCAACACTTATCACATAAACTCAGGGGCACATAATCGATTGAGTTGAAGAAAGCCTCAGCCTTCGCCCCCGGACACATCACGGGGTTCTTCCAAATATGCGATGAATCAAAAGACCCCTTGAGGAAGGGCTCCCGTGGCGCAGGATTCTCTGTAGAGATTGGGACCCAGACGAAAGTACAAGTAGAGCCCTCAAAGCGAGAGGCTATCAAAATCATCATAAACGGCAGAGTTACGGGAGAAGCAATAGTCTCAGAAAACGCGGTCAGACGAATGCTCGAAATGGAAGAGGAGCATCAGAGGGTCGAGGTAACTCATGACATCGAAACACCGATTGGGGCAGGCTTCAGCTCCAGCGGAGGCGGAGCGTTGACCATCACTATGGCCATGAACGAGGCCCTGGAGCTGGGCCTTTCAGATATTGATGTCTCTAGGATCGCCCATCTCGCCGAGATAGAGTGTAGGACTGGGCTGGGATCCGTGTTTGCCGCGACTCAGGGGGGATTTGGTGTATTACACAGGCCCGGTGCCCCGGGGATTGGGGAGTCTATAAAATATGGAAGGAGCGATGAACTAGTTGCCTTCTATATCCACTTCGGGGCCATCTCTACTAGTAAAGCCCTCTCCAACCCAGCTCTTAGAAGGAGGATAAACGATCTGGGTGGAAATTTTGTTGATGAAATCAAGGAAGATCTTAGCGCTTCACGGTTTATGGAGCTATCTCGAAAGTTCACGGACTATGTTGGCATTACAACACCACAACTCCAGGGCATCCTCAACGCAGCTGACAAAGCAAGTGTACCATGTGCTATGGCCATGTTTGGGGAGGCGGTATTCTCCTTAGTTGAAAAAGACAAGGCAGAAAGGGTTGAAGAATTTTATCGTAGAATCTCTTCGAACAGGGAAGTTCAACCCATATCCATTGATGAACACGGCGCCCGTTTACTGTAGATGTCGGATCAGCTATAAGCAGGGAACATCTAGAAGTTTTGTGAAGATGACCTCGACTATGTTGTGAGCGCCTTGGGGTTCATTTAAACATTCATCTCGATTGTGAGGAAATTTCCTTAAACATCGTCTTTAGGACGCTCTGGGGGGTCCACCTTTCCTTTATAGAGCCATGAAGGTTATCATGCAAAACGCACGCGCCTCATAGTCCTCGGTGTTCTTAGCCTCCCAGTCCTTGAGCATCTGGGAGATCCAGATCCCGTCGAAACGGTGTAGGATTAAATTTCAGGGATTTGGGATTACCTGTGCAAAATCCAAAACGATTATTAAACCTGGAGGTCCCCTTTCCCCAACGAGTGAGAAAGCATGTTTACAGGAGATATTTTCAACTTTGCAACCATAGAGGGGATGCTCGAGGCCCCGGGCAGGAAATGGCACACACACACCCCAGATGTGATACCACTATGGATAGCAGACCCTGACTTCCCCGTCGCGATGGAAATAAAGAAGGCCCTCCTCAACTGCATCCACGACGAGGATCTATTTTACGGATTCAACGAGCCCACCATGGCGGCGATGGCAGAAAAGGTGACCAGGAGGAACAGCCTCGATGCGAGCGGGGAGGACATCCTCATCACCCAAGGGGTCATCCCAGCGATGTGGCTCGCAGTAAACCACGCGTGCAAAACAGGGGACGAGGTGATAGCCACCGATCCTATGTACTTTCACTTCTACTCGGCCCAAGAGGTCACGGGTACAATTCCCATCCGCTGGAACCTCAATATGGAAGATGGATACAATTTTGATGAAGAGGTTCTTAAAGAGCTGGTGACAGCCAAAACGAAACTCATCTTTGTCTGCAACCCCCACAACCCCACGGGGAGAGTAATGACTGAGAAAGAGCTCAAGGCCATAGCGGATATTGCAGTAGACAGCGAGATCACGGTGATGAGCGACGAGCTCTGGGAAGACATAATCTTCGATGGCAGGAAGCATATTTCCCTAGCCAGCCTAAGCCCAGAGATAGAGAGGCTCACCATGACCACCTGGGGATTCTCTAAGACCTTTGGGGTCGCAGGGATCCGGATGGGGTATACCTGCGCCACCGACGAGGGGATGATGGCGAACCTCAAGAGGATTTCGGCTGATATCACCCGGACCACCAACAATATGGCGAAGGCCGCTGCTCCGGTGATGCTGGACCACCGTCTTGACTGGTGGCGTAGGGACATCATAACCCATCTGGAGAAGATCAGGGAAATCTGCTACAAGAGGCTGGACGAGTTACCCGGAGTCACCTACCCCAAGTTGGAGGGTACATACTTAATGTTCCCAAAGTTTGACTACGATATCGTCAGTGATGAACTACAAAAGTACATGCTTGAGGTAGGAAAAATTGCCTTCACGTCGGGCTCTGAGTTCGGCGCCCAGGGGGAGGGGCATCTTAGGCTCTGCATGGCGACCAGCGAAGCCGTCATCAATGAGGCCTTTGATAGACTTGAAGGCGCCCTCTCCAACCTGAGGTAGAACGGTTTTATTGAATAAAGAGGTGCCACCCCGTTTTTCAATATTTCATTATGGAGTGCAATAAGGTCCCTGTCTTTGCCCTCTCCGGTTCCTTCTTAAGATCCCCCTCGACCCCTATTTCCTTGACGCGCTGGTACTCTGTCCTTAGGCCCCTTGAGAATTCGGGCAGAGGAAGCAGCGCCCCTTCTCTGGGATCTTTTCACAATTAAAAATCTCACCTTATGACTTTTCAATATTGAGGTAGATTGTTATCTACGGTTATCTACGGAATTTGATATAGTAATAGAGACCCCAAAGGTATCCCGCCTAGTCAAACCCCATGTAGCTCTCCGGGAAGTTACTTAACAAGTCGAAGGTGAGCCTCTTCAACTCGTCGGCGAGCCCCATAACTCTCCGTTTTCTGGCGTGGTAATGTCTAGCAAAAGGTCATACATTGACCTTATTGGAAATTGCCTTCTATCGCACGCGGGGGCTGCTAACTATGACTTTTTGGATGCCATGACCCACTCTGGATCATTTTCAGGGCACGTTTCACGTACGCGATTTCACAAGCCTGAGGTCGGGGGTGATGTCAAAGACTTGGTCAGTAAAGAGACCATACCGTTAACCTGGGTTAGCCCTTACGTCGCCTCTCCTCAGTGATCCGCCTGGAGATATGGAGATTGGGCTCACCGGAGTGCTCGATGAGCTCGTCTATCTCTCCCTGAGTTAGTATTCCTTTCTCTATGATGAGGTCCCTGATCTTAGCGCCCTTCTCTAGGGCCTCTTTGGCGAGTTCACCGGCTGCTTCGTAACCTATAACTGGGTTGAGAAGGGTGGCTATAGCATTAGAATAGTCAAAGTAGTAGTTTGTTGCAACTAGATTGACCTCAATTCCCGAAACGCATCTCTCCGTAAGGATGTGAATCGCGTTGGTGAGCCACCTTGCAGAGGTGAACGTGTTGAATGCGATGACAGGGGTAAAAACGTTGAGGTTGAGCGCTCCTAATTTAGCGGCGTCCTCCACGGTCGCCCTTGCACCCCTGACCTGGAGGCAGACCATACTGACGGACTCGAGAATGCTGGGATTCACCTTCCCCGGCATGATGCTGGATCCTGGCTCTACCTCGGGCAGAGTTATTTCCCCAAGGCCAGTTCGAGGCCCCGAGCTTAGAAGTATCAGATCGCCACAGATCTTCACTAAGTCTACTGAAAGGGCTGCTAACGCGTCTAAGTAATATAAGAAGTCAGTCATGAACATCGTCTTCTCAACAAAGTTCTCAGCCAGCACAAGGTCTAACCCTGTGATGGTCTTCAGGTGATCCAGGACGATCCCCGGATATTCTGGGTGGGTATTCAATCCCGTCCCCACGGCAGTTCCCCCCAGGAAGAGCCTCCGAAGAGAATCTACGGCTTGAGTGATCCGTTCCCTGCTACTGGAGATTGCAGAGGCGTACGCCCGGAACTCCTGACCTAGTGATATAGGGACTGCGTCACGGTTATGAGTCCTGCCACTCTTCCTTACGGCCCTGAACTCCTCTGCTTTACTCAGGAGAGAGCCCTCGAGTTCGATTATACTCTCGATCAGTCCCTTAGTGAGCTTAATGGTCGTGACCCTCATGGCGTTGGGGATGACATCGTTGGAACTCTGTGACAGGTTAACGTGGTCGTTGGGGTGAACTGGTCTATAGGTGCCCAAGGGTGAGCCCAACATTTGGTTTGCCCGGTTAGCGATGACCTCATTCATGTTCATATTCCACGCGGTCCCAGCCCCCGCCTGGAATACGTCCAGAGGGAATTCAGCAAAGTGATCCCCCGAGATAACCTCATCAGTAGCGCTCCTGATAGCTACGAGGGATTCCCCTCCCAAGAATCCGAGATCTCCATTGGTCTGGGCCGCCGCCTTCTTGACCTCTGCAAGGGTTGAGATGAACCCCTCATAGATCTTTAACCCGGAGATACCAAAGTTCTCCTTTGCCCTCACGGTAAAAGACCCATATAGGGCATCCGCAGGTACGCGTACATCCCCTAGGAGGTCCCTCTCGCTTCTATGAGATACCATAGGGATAGATCCTGTGGTGCGCTTAAAATCAGTTCACATCGTCTAGAGGAGGTTAAATCAGTGATCTAATCCGCCTCGAGAGCCTCTTGTAGTCAAATCCCCTCTTATGGAAGGGTCATCTATCCTTTTCGTAGACTCTTGTCGAGTCCTCGAAGCTAGGTCTGTGAGGATTCATGTAAATAACTCCCGGGGGAACCGAGATACTAGTACGTCTTATGAAATCGCCGACGATCTCAATGCCAATGTCCCGCCGCCTCCCCCTAGCATGAGTAACACGTCCTTGGCCAAAATTATCCTCCACCCTAACATGAATAAAGGTAGCACCTTTCCTTAAAGTATCGCGTAAAGGAAAGAGCAATCCGACATAAATAATGGGGAAGTAGATGGATAAACCAGGCAGTCAGCTCTTTCCCAAGGCACGCATCTTTTTCCCGGAGCTCGTGAGCCCACGGAAAGCCCTACCTCTCTGTCCCTTCGAGGTCATCTTTGGCTTTGGGACTCTGAAGCCCTCCTTACGGGCCTCCGCGATCCACGCCTTAAGGGCCTCCACGTTCTCGGGGTAACTGGTGCTCCTTCTTTGATCCACGGGCACGCCGAGATGGCGTGCTTCGCCAACGTTGACACCGGCCCCCTTAACCTCGTCTATTGAGAACCCTTTGCCGGCCTTGAACCCAACCCCGCGTTTCACTATAGGTGAGATCATCCTTACCATAGAGCATCATCTGTAGGATTTCTGTTTCTTACGCCGCGCGCCGGGTCCGCCGAACTTTTTTGGCTCCTTCCGCCTGCCATCGCCTGAAAGCATGGTTCTGTCATAGTTGAGATATGCGGTCCTGAGCTTTTTACCCCTACTCCACTTTAAAAAACTCTGGGCGATGCCCATTCGAACAGCCTCGGCTTGGCTCATGTAGCCACCGCCGTGTACCTTAACCTTGATGTCCACGTTTTCCGCTAACTCTCCCGCGACCATAATAGACTCCGTGATCTTATCCCGGGCTATGAGGGGCTGATAGAATGCTAAGGGGATATTGTTGATTCTAACACGACCTTTCCCCTTAGATATGACAACTCGGGCCTTGCTGGTCTTCCTCTTACCGACAGTGAGCTGAACCTTCTTTCTTAATGACATTAACTATCCTTTCCATCCAATATTTTTCGCGATCTCGCCTATGGTGATATATCGTTCCTTAAGCCTCTCGAGGGTGGCATCGGGGAGACTCTCCATCTCAGCTCCGTAGAGATCTCGGGGCACGCCGATGTGCACC
Source organism: Candidatus Bathyarchaeota archaeon (assembly GCA_030739585.1). NCBI lineage: Archaea > Thermoproteati > Candidatus Bathyarchaeota > Candidatus Bathyarchaeota archaeon. The sequence goes on along the minus strand of JASLYX010000002.1, from coordinate 122,002 downwards.
TTCAATCTCCCAAAGGCCTCTCGCCCCCGGGTCTTTCTGCGGGGAAGCATCCCCCGAACAGTCCTTCTGACGATAGCGTTAGGCTTGCGGTAATGGAATGGCCCTTTGGTTGGGCCTCCAACCTCGAGGAACTCCTTCCTCTCCTTGATGACCATCTTCCTCTTACCCGAGACCACGGCGCCCTCGGCGTTAACGATCTCGATGCGCTCCCCGTTGAGGAGCCTCTTGGCGACGAGGCTGGCCATCCTGCCCAGGATCAGCCCCTCGGCGTCGATGATCGTCGTTCCATGTGCGCTCATTGATGATTCACCTTTACATCTCGGGTTTCGGAATGCGTAAGTTGTGAATCCCGGAGGACGTATAAATGTTTTCCAACTGGGAACTGAGCTTGTTAGAACTCAGACTAAGCCTGACCAGACTACCTCCCAGGCTTTAGAGAAGGACAGTCACCCGAGGGTGAAAATTCCTTTCTCCCTGAGCCAGTGAGCCTGGTTAGCAGTGTACCGGAAGATAATATCTCCCTTCTGCTCCCACATAAACTCCCACGGAGAAACCAGAACAACGTCCCCTTCCCTGACCCAGTTCCGCTTCTTCATCTTACCCCGAACCCTGCACAATCTCATGTGCCCATCCTGGCAAATGACCCGCATCCGGGTGAAACCCAGGTTCTTGTCTACCAGGCCCAGTATATCGTTCCTGTTGGGCATGAGCATCCTCCTCCGGATGTCGCTCTCGCTCTTGACCAGTTTCTTACCCATGATGTCCGATTCCGGACTACATTTCCGGAGGCGTCCCTTATAAAATACCCCGTTTAGGGCGAAGGGAACGCGTAACAGAGCCTATATAAAAGTAAAAAAGTGGATAAAAAGGGAGTTATCCGATAGCCTGGGCCTTTCCCACTGCCTTGGCTAAAACCACAGCCTGCGCATTCGCCCTGGCAACGAACTCCGCAGCAGTCTCTGTAGTAACCCATACAGACTCTAGTGCCAGCTTCATAACATTAGAGGCGACCAAGGATATCAATGGCATGATGGTCAAGGGTGTGACATATGCCGCCTTGAGTGATATCTGGTAGGCTCCGTTAAAAGCCCTTAAGAGGCGCTCTGAGTAGACCCCGATGTCAAGGATAAGTTCATCTCTAGGGATCACGGAACCGTTATCGTAGACCGCCTTGATCTCCAGACCCATCTCCGCTGCTCTTACCCCGAGACGGACTAAAAGGTCCGATAGGTCCTCGGAGATCTCATCCCCCGTTTTGGCCACCTTAGTATCGTTCACGACCCAGATGTTCCCAGCCTCAATGCGGGTCCTGATGGCAAGGTCCCCAAATTTGCTGATAATAGGGCCAGGGCTAAGCCCTGTATTCCCTGCAGGAACGATGAGGTCCTCGAGGGCGGTGTCCCCCGCCTTGGCGAAGACCCTGACCTTGTTCCGGTGGAGAGTCATTGCAAGGCTGAAGGGATTCCCGTTGCTGAAGATGTAGATGTTCTGCCCCTTGATCTGAGAGAGGAAATCCTTGGTTTCATGGAGACCCACCTTTTCCATGGATATTCGCATCAGGGTGTTCTTGATTCCCTTGATGGTTACCTGGCCCCTGAGCTGTTTCCTAAGGTCTTGGAGCATCCCACTCCCCACCTTGGTGAGGTCAGCAGCCCCGATGAGCTTATACTCATCGAGGAGCTTAACAGTAGAATTGACGATAGTCATTTTATCTGTTGAAACCTGGGACATCGTCATATCACCTTGATTGCAGGGCCCATGGTGAGCTTAAGAAACACTGACTGCACGTTATTTAAGCCCCTGTTTAAGGCTCTCGTCAGATTACTCAGCACGTACTCGATATTATCGGCAAGAATTTCATCGGGCATCGATTCCTTCCCAACCTTGCACTTCACAAATGCCCTATCTCGACTCCTCAAAACCACCGTCCGCCTCTCCCTCTCAAGAATGGCGTCAATGGGGGCCTGAGGGGGTACCGGGGTGGGCATTTTTCCCCTAGGGCCTAAGATTGGGCCAGCTACGCGGCCTACGGTGGGCATCAGAGGTGCCTCAGCCACGAATATATCGTATCTGTTGAGCTGCCTCTTTGTCTCCTTCTTATCTGATCCCATTGAGTTGAGCTCTATAGGCTCAACGACCCTATCAGCCCCGGCTCTGCGGGCCCGCAGAGCCATATCTCCCTGAGCGAATACCAATACTTTCTGGCCGCCAACCCCGTGGGGCACCTGGACCCTAAGGTTAACCCTGTTATCGGGCTGCCTCATATCCAGATCCTTAAGGTTGACGGTCAGGTCTACGGACTGCTCGAAACCCCTCGAGGGGGCTGTCTCTCTTGCCTTGACAAGTGAGGCCATTATTACGTCCTTCCGGACCGACATTTCAAATTCCTCTTGACTTCACACTAGACCATCTATAAAGCTTTATGAGGCCTCCACGAGCCTCGAGTCGAAATCTCCGGAAGCGATCTTGTCCTGAATCGCCTTACCGGGCTGCCCCTCCACTGTGACTCCCATACTCTGACAGCTACCCACAATCTCCCTAACTGCGGACTTTAGCGTGGATGAAAATAGGCCGTCCCTCTTTCGCCTGGCGATATCCACGAGCTGATTAAATGTTAGGTCGCCTACATAGTTAGTGTTGGGAGTCTGGGAGCCCTTGCTGATGCTCAGACTCTGGGTGATGAGGGCGAACGTGGAGAGCATCCCCACCTTAACGGTGAACTCTTTGGTGTCTGTGTCGATAATAACATCTACGGGGATGGGAACTCCCGCGTACTCAGCGGTCTTTTCGTTGATCTTATTGACTATCGTCATAATGTTGACACCGACGGGCCCGAGAGCCGGCCCTATAGGGGGTCCGCCGGTGGCCTCGCCGCCGTTAACGATAAAGTTGAATGTTTTCTCTACCATTTTATATAGCTGCTCCTTTGAGCTCCCGAACATAGTCTGCGTGGACTGTAATAGGTAAGGTGAATGCCGCCTCCAGAATTTCCACGGTGACCTCCTCCTTGGATGCGTCCACCCTCACAATCTTGGCCTCCATCCCCTTAAAGGGGCCTGCGATGACCTCCACCAGAGACCCCATCTCGAGGCCCTCGACTATGGGCTTTGTCTCTAGGTAGTGATCCACCTCTTTTGGGTCCACGAGACCAGGCACCCTTGATCGGGCGTGGCGCATTCCCCTGATAAGCTCGTCCACCGCGTGTGGGGCTAATGACTCGATAATGATATAGCCCTTCAGCTCAATAGGGGAAAGAATTGAGGATATGGGGAGACCCTCGACTTTTGACTTATCTGCCAACATTGTGGCTACATTCCTCTCCTGACCCATGGTCACCTTGACCGTGTAAAGCTGTGTTCTAGGCGTGGCTTCGGACAAACTATCACGTCTGGTGTAACAACTGATGGAAAAGACTTGGTTATTAATATAACGATTATATTTTCGGGTTACAGAGATCTTACCCCTTTAAGATCGCCAGATTTTCTGCTTCATTTTCCTAGAGTTTATCGAGAGTAAAAAAAACCCGTTCAGATATCGCATTACGGATCATTCCGCGCGCAATGATTTCAAAAGCTGATCGGTTCGGTTATAGATACGTGAAAACATTTATCAATCTCCTAAGAATCACGAGAAGTTAATTGAGTGAGCAAGTTTTTGGAGAATAACAACAGTCTCCCAGGTAGCTTTTACCTCGTTTCTGCAGCCTCCTTCCTTTTCGAGATCTCAAGACATATCACTCAGCCCATTTTTACCCTCTATATCCTGGAGATGGGGGCTTCCCTGATCCAAGTGGGAGTCATACTATCTGTCCAGTCTATATTGATGATGGTGATGAGAATTCCCCTCGCTATAGTCTCTAACAGAGTGGGTCACTATAGGATGTTCCTCGTCGCCTTTTTCATTCAGGCCACTGCTCCTATCCTCTACGCGATTTCTCCTAGCCCTTCTTGGCTTTATGTCATCCCTTTGTACCAGGTCGTAGCATCGGGATCATTTAACCAGCTCACAATGTCAAGTGTATCCAACATGGCCCCAGCGACGAGGCAAGGAGACGCCATCGGCCGCTATATGACGTTCATGTCCATGGGAATGTTCGTGGGGCCCCTAATCGCGGGGGGTCTCGTCAATCAACTCGGCTACCGCCGGCTCTTTATGGTCGCCTCCATTTTCCCCGTAATCGGGCTCATGGCATTTCTCAAAGCTAAAACCAAGGAAATGAAGTTACCATCCTCTAAGGTGAAAACCGTAAAAGATGACGTGGGAACGTTGGTCACGCTCAAGGCGATTCTTAGGAACAGGAACGTTCTGATCCTAACGTTCATCAGGACATCCTACGCGATGTCTAACACGGTGTTCATGAGCCTGTACGCTGTCTTCGCCGTTCAGGACCTGGGGTTCACCCCATCACTCGCGGCACTACTATTTTCGGTAGTTGGCTTCTCAAACGCTGTAATCAGGTTTCCTGCGGGCAGAAGGGCCGACACTTTTGGGCCTAAAAAGGTCCTCCTCATCGCGTTCTCTACTCTGATTATCGTCTATATTTCTATCTCATACGCAAAGGACATTGCGCCCATCTTCATCCTCCTAGTTCTGTTCGGTGCTTGCTGGGGGACGAGGGCGGTAACCGAGTGGTCCACCCTCACGAATAGTGTCACCCAAGAAACCAAAACTATCTCGATTTCTTACCTAGGTAGCATCTGGGGAGTGGGGGCAACCCTGGGGAGTTTCATGGTAGGAGGGATGGGAGAGGTTTTCCCGTTCTCCACCATCTTCTTGATACTGGCTTTGATAAACCTCCCTGCGCTCCCAGCCATCTATTTCATGAATGAAACCTAGGGACCCCCAAACACGGAGTCAAAGATTTCCTCGATCTCCTCAGGCTTTTTGAGGATAATAATCCCGTCCATCTCTGATACCTTCACCACGTTCTCCGCGTCCTCTTTTCTCACCCTCAGCTCCAGCTCATTTCCATTGGGCAAGGTGGTGACGATGGCACCTTCCATATAGTCCACGGGCATCAAATACACCGGGACACATGCCTTGAGGGCTTGGATAGCACCGTTTGTGAGTAGTGTGTCAGAGATGCCATGGGCGATCTTCGCGACTGTGTTGCTTGTCGCGGGGGCGAGGATTAGAAAGTCAAAACGTCCCAAGTGGAGGCGGCCAGTGATGAAAGGCGTGTTCGCATCCTTCTCCACATGGACCTGACGGAAGTGACTTCTGAGCTTATCACCTAACCTATAAAATTGGAGAACCTGTTCCCCTGCCTTGGAGAGGTATACCTCGATCTCTACTTTCCCATCATAGGCCTCCTTGAGCCCCTTCATAACTCCCAGAGTCTCATCCAGAAGGTCCCCCGCCCCAGTGATGCCCCACACTATTTTTCGTTTTCTTATATTCATCTCAGATGTCCTCCATCAACTTCCTCCGCTCATATAAGTTATCAGCGAAACGCCTCACTATCTTCTTGATGAAGCCGATGCCCTTGTCGTCCTCCATGACTCTCTCCAGAAGGTCTTTTGATCAAAAGGGGGCCCGGAGATTGGCTCCAAAGGCTTCCACACTTAAGGCGTTGGCCCCATTCAAAGTAGAGAATGTAATAATCTGCTGGATCGCGAGCTTCTGACCCCCAGACATGTCGCCCCCAACTGTAAGGAAAGCCGGTCTTCCCAGGAGAACAGCTGGGTTCTCCTCAAAGATGGCTATGTCCCTGTCCAGTATGGTCTTGAACTTGTGGCTGACGCCACCGTTGTAGATGATGACAGCGATCATAACAATCTCCACTAGATCTAGAAGAGGATAGAGTTCCTGTACGTCATCCCATTGAAGGCATCCCTCCCAGTTCTGGCAGCTGTCGCAGTGAATGCCAAAACGGATCCTGTTTCCCCGGACCCCACAGGGGACCATCTTAGATCCGCTCTCCTCCAGCATCCGGAGGGCCTCCCTGAGAGCGTATTCCGTTGACTTTACTCTCGGGATCCCGCACAGCCCCAAGATCATTGAGACTTTATCTTTTTGAGTGGTGAAAAACCTTTTTCGTAAATGTTTCAGAGCACTAAATTATGATAAAAACAAAGATATGAAGGTTAGTGCGAGCATAAGAGCTCAGAATTTCGCTAACTTTTTTAATCGACACGCCTGAAATAATCTAGTTTGGAGGTATGAGAATGGAACAATTGACCGCATTTCTAGAGTTTGAGGTGATATTCGGGATTGGTATTGCCGTCTTAATCATACTCATGATCCTATGCTACGTCATCTATCCTTACGATAAGGATCTGAAAGAAATATCTCTAGATTAACGCAAAATGTATTCCATCTGTTAGATGCCGCCTTGGATTGTGGCGGATATCAGTCTTATAACAAAACCAATGCCCCCCAAGATCGCGACTCCAACGAAGACGATTTTGATGCTTAAGCTGTAGGTCTTCCAGTCAGGTCTGGATATGGTCCTTAAAAGGCGCGTCACCGACTGGAAAAAACTGCCTAAACCCATCTTCGACTCCTAACGATGGAGGACACACTTAAATCATTTATGAATCCCCGAGAATCCTTTCAGTGAACCACGACGCCTCGAAGGATTGGAGGTCCCCATAACCCTGGCCGACCCCGACATAGAGGATAGGCTTCCCAGTAAGAAAGGCGGCGCTTAGGCTACTTCCCCCCTTAGCATCAGCATCCACCTTAGTGAGTATTGTAGCATCGAAGCCTATATGTTCATTGAATGTCTTAGCCTGATCCACAGCGTCGTTCCCAATTAGGCTATCTAGAATCATCACAGTAAAATCGGGCTGGACAACTCTCTTGATCTTCTGGAGTTCGTCCATAAGGTTTCTATTGGTCTGCATCCGACCTGCAGTATCAATTAGGACCACATCGATCCCTTGAGCCCTAGCATGCTGAACTGCATCGAAACCCACAGCAGCTGCGTCGCTCCCATACTTATGCTTGATTGTCCTCACCCTGAGGCGCCTTGCGTGCTCCTCAAGTTGCTCAATGGCCCCCGCCCTGTAGGTATCGCCTGAGGCAAGAACAACTGTGAAGCCTTTGTCTAGGAGTCGACGAGTGACCTTAGCGATGGTGGTGGTCTTCCCAGTCCCGTTTATCCCCACGAACATCATAACAAAAGGCATTCCCAAAGATTTCTTGGCTAAGATGAGGTCGATAATGTCTTTATCAGCATCAGCAACCAAGACGGACTTGATGCTCTCTCTAAAAGCTTCCCTGATGGGCTCAGTTTTGCTCCCGAATCGGGGGAAGGACGAACTGAGCAGACGGCTCTGAAGTTCATTTGAAATTTTTGCTGCAACCTCGACGGCTACGTCGTTGCTTATGAGCTGTAGCTGAAGGTCCCAAAGAATTGGCTCCAGGTCCTTCTCAGATAAAGCGCTCTGAGAGATCTTGTCGACTACGCCCCTGAGGCCTTGGCGTAGCTTATCAAACAGCGGGCTCGACCCCTTGGAGGCTGGCGCTCAGCCTGTTAAGGACGTCCCTGTGAACCTCCATCTGGCCAAGGATCTGCTGGAGCTGATCCTGTACGGACTGCCTCGCCTTCTCCACCTCCTTGAACCTTTCAGAAAGGTCTTGCTCTGCGTCGTCCAGCCCCATCTCTACGGAGACGTCAGCTCCGATTGTGATTAGAATAGTGCTGAGATCACCCAATTTGGCTTTTACAAAGGTACCACCGCCGGTGGGGACCAGTATTGGGTCTCCCTTCTCACCACTCTTGAGGCTATCGATTGATGTTTTAGCGACTCCCAGGTCCGTGGCAGCGTTCTGGAGAACTCCAAGCCTCTGCTGAAGAGTCTCGGCGCTGCCTTGCATCATTTGGAGCTCGGAGGCAAGCTTGCGGAACTGCTCCTGTTGACTCACCGCAGCCAAGGCTAAGCCTCCTCGTCAGGTAAAACTTCCTTGATAGAGTTGATCTTAATCTGGAAACGCTTTGCCCTATGGCGACTCCCCATCTCTGCATATATCTTCTCAAGAGCGTGGGCAGCCTTCGCGGCAGACACCTTTGTGTTGAATGTGAATGGCTCATAAACTCCGGGTTTATCAATTCGCCCAGAAACCCAGAAAAACTTGGGCTCACTCATTCTTCTTTCTCCTCCGCATCTATCTCCACCTCTGCTAAGGTAACCATGACGGTGCCATCTGGATCCTTTGACAGTCTCACCCGGATCTTACGAGGGGGATTTTTTATGCCCCTAGCCCAGATGACCTCGTTGACAGCGGTATCAATGATGATCTCCTCAGGCTTCATATGACGTTGGACGAACTCCCTCAAGACAGTTATTGCCTTCTCCGCCCTACGGTATTTTGGGACGGCCCAAGCCTTCGCGAGGGGGATAGTGTAGATTCGCTCAATAGATGACATCAAAGTATCCTCCTAAGCCTTGATCTTTGAACGTCGCCAGTTCCGCCTGCTCTTGGGGCTAAATCGTACGCCACCCTGAGTCTTAGCTATAATCCATGCTGGCACCGATCTGTTCTGCCTTCCCGCCTTGTTGAGGCGGAGCTTGTATGCCAAAGGCTTGTTCCTCGCCATTCATTTATCTCCTCGTAATCGTGATATCTCTCTTACTCTGTTGGGCCTGAAGCTGAGTTAGTAGACGCTTTAGCGTCTCGTCATCAATGGGAACCTTAACCCTCCCACTCTGGGCAACCTGAATCAGTTGGAGCTCGAGCTGAGCCCCAAAGTCCGGCCGGACCATACGGACCCTAGCGAGCCTCTGCCGAGCCTCTGGAACAAGGATCTGGCGGAGCAGGGCATCCTTCTTAGTCTCTGCATCCTGCTGGGCCCGTTGGACATGATCCTGTTGCCTCTGTTGAGCCTGGATCTCCAGCATCCTCTGCTGCCTTATCTTCTCAAGTTCCTCGTTTGAAGACACCGGTCTCTCCTCAATATTTCTTGAGATCGGGATGATCCCTGTCAATCTCCCGCTTTATCTGGCCGGACATTGCATCGAGGAGACTCCGACCTTTAGCGCTCACGACCCTGCCCTTAGCGCCCTCCTTCTGGACGAGCCCTGCAGTCTCCATCTGTTGGAGAAGGGTCCTGATTATGTTACCCCCCGCCTTCTTAAAGTGAGCGGGCTTCGCGCCGTTACGTTTCCTGCCGCCATATACCTTCCTGAAATGGGAGACGCCTATAGGGCCCTTGGTGTAAAGCTTTCTCATCATGGAAGCGGCCCTGACGTACCACCAGTCCGGGTTCAATGGGGCCCTTTCTACATGGGACCCGGTCTTAACATAGGAGGCCCACTCCGGGGGGGCAACCTCCTTAATATTGCCCTTCATATAATCGGAGAGCCTCGAGATGAGGGCGTCCACTGGCACGTCATAGGCGGTGGTCATATTAACATCACTTTTCTAATGCACTCAATTGGGTGGGGGACCGACATATATATCTAATTGTTTCCACCGGCGCGATGCTGCTGTCCAAGAAGAGAAGAATAAAAAGAGTACTCGATTACCAAGGGCTTCCCGAATAGAGGAGCTCCGTGATCAAAGACCCGTATATTATATCTGTATAAAGACCTCTTTCTCCGCACCACACACTGGACATATCCAGCCTTCCGGGAGCTCCTCGAAAGGCGTCATAACCGCGAGGCTAACCTCAGAATCTCCCTCATTAGGGTCGTAAACGTAATTGCAAATACTACACGTCCATTTAGTCATGTATGATTTGTCCTCCGGGCTGGTATATATTGTTGGTCACTCTGAATGATTCGAGTCATCCCCAAAGACCGGGAACATCTCCAAAAGCCGTATCCCACCAATCCTCTTCAGTCACAGTCTCATCCTTGATCAAGAGCTCCTCAACCCGCTTCAGAACCCCGTGGTGACACCTCTCATCCTTGATGATTGAGCTGAGAATGAACTTTATCTTCTTGTTCTCGACATCGGGGATAATCTTCTCCAGCCTCGAGATAAGCCGCTCCTCCATCGCGATATGCCTCGCCACGATAACCCTCTGCACGTCAAGCTGTCCCTCGTCCAGGGAAGGGCGGGGCTCAAAGAGGAGTTCTTTGGCGGACCTGTACATCTCAGCGTGCTTTAGGGAGTCGTAACTAATCCCCTTAAGAACACTCCTCACCGCGAGATTCTCCAGACCCTCCAAAGAGGACTCAGCAGACCTGACAATCCTTTCCTCCGCTTTCACCATGCTCTCAAGAAATCTCTCTAGCTTTTTAGGCATCTGAAACCAATAAAAAGAAGTTGTCATGTAGCGTCTTAAACGTTAGTAAAAAAGAGCTAAGAGCCTCGCGCGCCTACTTCAGTAATGGCGTCTATTGCAACGCGTAGTGACTATGAAGCTAAAGCTTGGCGTATAACTCGATAAAGTTACAGAGGCTGCATCTGTAGCCAATGACCTTCATCCTCGTGACCTCATCGCTCTTAAAGATGAAGCCTGTTCTCTTCCCGGTCTTCTCCTCCCATGTTGGCGAGGTTGTTATTGTCTCGATCCCCGGTGGTAATCCCTGATTCATGAAGCCAGTACTCATCGGTCCCATAGTGGGGACATTCATCTTGTCGAGCGTGATAGAGACCTTCCCCTCCACCATATATTCGCCGCACTTGAGGCAGGTTTTATGCTGGGCTTCACCCAATTAGGACATCCTCAGATGGACCTTTGACAGTTTAGCCACTACAGTATAGAGAGGGTCAACTATCTGGGCGATCCTCGCTTTGCCCGCGAGGCTCAAGAACATATAGGCATCGTCTCTATCCCACCCGTAGTCAGCGACCATCCACTCTACCATCTCCCTGTAAGCGTATCGAGCGGCATCCTCGAGAGGTCGGGCGCTCCCCACGGTCATTATCTCGTCTGGGGCCTCGATCCGAGGCCAGTTGATGGTCCATCCCTTCCTGAGGCTGACCTTGAGGGTAACCATTGCATCCACCTCTGCTGCCACTCCGCAGACCTCTCCATCCCCCTGGATGGCGTGGACATCTCCAAGCTTAAAAAGGGCTCCAGGCCTCGTCACTGGCAACAGGAGCTTGTTGCCGGGCCGGATATCTGGGCAGTCCATATTACCCCCGTGGCGTCCCGGGGTGAGGCTAGAGATGGCCTCGACCTCCGGAGCCACACCTATGGTCCCGATGAGCGGGTCGGCCTTTAGCTCCAGTTTCCTGCCGTCGTCCCTCACGTAGGTAATTGTGTTGTTCTCGATTTTGCAGATCTTCCGTTTGGGCTCCATAAGGTTGAGCCACCCCTCCAAGGCCCCAAAGCCCGGGATAATCCCAACAATTCCCTGACTGGGGAGCTCTATATTGATTATATCTACCACAAGAGTATCCCCTGGTTCGGCCCCCTCGATGTAGAGAGGTCCGGTCGTCGGGTTGATAACTCTAGCCAAAGCACTCCAGGTTTCCACCTCTAAGGTCTCCCCCGGCTTGACGTTCGCGATTGGGGGAGTACGGGGGTCGAGAACCGAATCAACTAGAGCATCGAGTTCCTCCTCGGGTTTCTTCTTAATCCTCCTCGTCATTTGGTTGACCTAGTCTTGTTTTGAGATAAGGGGATTAAAACTCTTCCCCAAAAAGCGGGCCGAATAGTAAAGAATAAAAGTCGGTTCCCTGCTCAGTTGTTTAAGGTCCATTAGTTCGGTAAATAAGGTAAAGGTGAAAAATTTGGAATACATGTACGCTGCGATGCTTCTTCATAGCGCCGGAAAGGATGTCGAGGAGATATCCATAGGCAATGTTCTAAATGCCGCGGGTATCTCACCTGATGCCGTCAGAGTGAAAGCACTAGTTGCTGCCCTAGCAGAGGTCGACATAGATGAGGCCCTCAAGGCCCCCGTTCTCTCCGCCGCCGCTGTCCCAGCCGCTGTCGCCCCTGCAGAGGTGGTAGTGGATGAACAGCCTAAGGAAGAGGAAAAGAAAGAGGAAGAAGAGGACCTCCAAGGACTCAGCGCCCTCTTTGGAGCCTAATCACTCCCCAAAGTTTCTTCTAAATATAGAATTTAATCTAATTGAAGTAGGCATAGCTAAATGCTGCTTGGCAGTCTATATCTCGTTTATTGCCTTTGGCTATCTTTGACTGTTATATGATCCCGATTAAGGTGAGTTAATGACTAGTTCTTACAGGCTGAAAAAATTATACATGGATTTTTTTCAGAAAAACGGGCATAAGGTTATTGCGAATGCGTCCCTCACACCGGAGAACGATCCCACTGCGTTGTTCATATCGGCAGGAATGCATCCGCTTGTGCCATTTTTACTAGGTCAAAAGCATCCAAGCGGGAGAAAACTGGTAAATGTGCAGAAATGCCTTAGAACCAGTGATATTGGCGAGGTAGGGGACAGTTTCCACCTCAGCTTCTTTGAGATGCTAGGGAATTGGTCTCTTGGAGACTACTTCAAGAAAGAGGCGATAACGTGGAGCCACGAGTTCCTCACAAGTAAAGAGTGGCTAAATATCGATGTAAGGAAGCTTAGCGTCACGGTCTTCGCCGGGGATGAGATAACACCCATGGATACGGAGAGCGTGAGAATATGGAAAGGACTCGGAATCCCAAAGGATAGAATATTTCATCTGCCTAGAGGGGATAATTGGTGGGGGCCCATAGGTAGCACAGGGCCGTGTGGACCAGACACAGAGATCTTCTATGATCAGGGAATGGAACCCTGCGGAAACAAATGTAAGCCTGGCTGCTCCTGCGGAAAATACATCGAGATCTGGAACAACGTGTTCATGGAGTACAACAAAACCCAGGATGGGGAGTACAAACTCCTTAAACATAAGAGCGTCGACACCGGGATGGGAGTCGAAAGAACGGTCGCGGTCCTACAGGGGAAGGATAACGTTTACGAGACTGAGATATTCGCTCCCCTGGTTGATGAAATAATAGAACGATCGGGGTTAGAAGCAATCTCTGAAAATCAGATTAGAAGCGTTAGAATAATAGGTGATCATGCTCGTACGGCCACTTTCATTCTGGCAGAGGGAATAATTCCCTTAAACGTAGAGCAAGGATACGTTCTGAGAAGAGTCATAAGGGGAGCCATAAGACACGGAAAACTTTTGGGTATTGAAGAAGAGTACCTAAGCGGTCTGTCTCACATAGTAATAGAGATGTATGCTGAAGATTACCAACACCTGAAAGCGAACGAAGACTTCATCGTGATAGAGCTTAAAAAAGAATACAAGAAGTTCAGAAATACGCTAGCCAGAGGTCTAAACAGATTCAACAGGATGGCTCGAAAAAAGGAAAGAATCGACGGCAAAGACGCCTTCCTTCTTTACCAGAGCTTTGGATTCCCTATAGAGATAACACGGGAACTGGGGAAAGAGAACGACATTTTAGTCGACGTGAACGGCTTCAATGAAGAGTTTGAGAAACATCAGAAAGTTTCTAAAGCTAGCGCTGATAAAAGGTTTGGCAGTGGCTTAGCAGACACGTCCGAGGCATCAGTGAAACTACATACCGCAACGCACTTACTCAACGAGGCGTTGAGACGCGTCCTGGGGAAAGAAGTCACCCAAAAGGGTTCAAACATAACCCAGAAGAGAATGAGATTTGATTTCAACTTTGACAGAAAGCTCACTGACCAAGAGAGCAAGGACGTAGAAGAAATAGTCAACAGGAAGATCAACGATGCTCTCCCAGTCAAGAGAACTGAGACCACGCTAGAAAATGCGATAAAAATGGGGAGTCAGGCGGTATTCAAGCAGAAATACGGGAAAAAGGTCACCGTATACTCTATTGGCAACTTTTCGATGGAACTGTGTAGTGGCCCACATGTGGAAAATATCGGGGAGTTGGGACGATTTAAAATAATAAAAGAGGAAGGGATTTCCGCAGGCGTGCGGAGAATAAGGGCAGTTCTAGAATGATCTAGCCTCTGCGTTTCCATTTATTCAAAAAAAATAACAAGGTCAGACCACTACATAGTAAAAAAGAATAGAAGCTAAAAAATGGCTAAAAAGTTGGACAAGAGAGCGCCTTCTCGGGTAGAGTGTCGGACCTTACTCGAGGCCATTGACAATGCTCAGTAAGCTGTCTGTCCGCAACTGTTTTTATTCATAACCTTTATTCCACTCTCCATTGAGGTTTAACCCGAATTACCACCAAGGATAGTTGGATTCATGGTTGACTGGAAGCATATCGAGGAGAAATGGAGAAATAAATGGGCTGACGAAAGGGTCTTTGAGATAGACCCGGATCCGGATAAACCAAAGTACTATTTGACAGTGGCCTATCCTTATCCCAACTCGCCCCAGCATATCGGCCACGGCAGAACCTATACTCTCACGGACGTCCACGCTCGATTCAGGAGAATGCAGGGCTACAACGTCCTTTTCCCTATGGCGTGGCACTTCACCGGGACCCCCGTCATCGCAATGGTAGACAGACTCAAGGAGAGAGACCCCGAGCTTCTTACCACCTTCCTAAACCTGTACAACATAAAGAAGGAGTGCCTCCCTAACTTGGAGACCCCAATCGGGATGGCGAGCTACTTCGCCCAGGAAATCAAGACAGGTATGCAGCTTATGAGCTTCAGCATCGACTGGCGCAGGGAGTTTACCACCATCGATCCTTACTATAGCAAGTTCATAGAGTGGCAATTCACCAAGCTCCGCCAGAAGAACTTTATCAATCAGGGAAGCCACCCCGTGGGCTGGTGCCCTAACTGTGGCAATCCAGTGGGCCAGCACGACACCATAGGTGACAAAGAACCTGAGATAGAGGAGTACACTATACTAAAGTTTAGACGAGGCGACGTGATTTACCCAGCAGCCACTCTGAGGCCTGAGACCATCTTTGGGGTCACTAATATATGGCTAAACCCCAACATAGTTTATCTCCAGATAAAAGTGGAAGATGAGGACTGGATAGTAAGCAGCGAAGCCGCCAATAAGTTCCAGTTCCTAGGACGCGATGTCAAGGTCATAAACAAGTTCTTGGGAGCCAAGCTCATCGGGGGTACCCTCACCAACCCAATGACGGGGGCAGAGCTCCCGATTCTACCCGCGAGCTTCGTGGAGCCTAAGAACGCTACAGGCGTAGTGATGTCGGTTCCATCTCATGCTCCATTTGACTACGTCGCATTGGAGCAACTCAAGAAGGGACCAAAAGAGATTTTCGACCGCTTTGGGTTGAAGAAAACCGAGTTGGCTAAGCTGAAGCCAATCAGCCTCATAGAGCTTCCCGGATGGGGGGAGAGTCCCGCTGTGGATGTCGTAAAAAAGAAGGGGATCACAAACCAGAACGACTCCAAGCTCGAGAAAGCGACCAAGGAGGTCTATAGTCAGGAGTTCCACAACGGCAGGCTCCGGAGAAACACTGGACAGTACGCTAACCTCACCGTGGAGAAAGCGAAGGACGCCGTCAAGAAGGACCTTATCGCAGACGGAAGAGCTACAACGATGTACGAGCTCATCGAGTCCGTGCAGTGCCGTTGCGGGAGCGACGTCCTCGTCAAGATCTTTGAGGACCAGTGGTTCATCGACTACGGTAACCAGTCTTGGAAGGAGTTAGCCCACGAAAACCTTGCAGGAATGAAGATAATCCCTAAGGAGCTCAGGAGGGAGTATATCCATGTCATCGACTGGCTGGATAGAAAG
The DNA here is from genome assembly GCA_030739585.1 of Candidatus Bathyarchaeota archaeon. Taxonomy (NCBI): domain Archaea; kingdom Thermoproteati; phylum Candidatus Bathyarchaeota; species Candidatus Bathyarchaeota archaeon. Next base: position 106,428 of record JASLYX010000002.1, on the reverse strand, counting down.
GCCTGTGCCCGGAACGTGGGGATGGGTACTAAACTCCCCTGGGAAAAAGACTGGATCATAGAGAGTCTTAGCGACTCCACCATCTACATGGCATATTACACGGTCATCAAGGACATCAACAGGGTGAATCCAGAGGCCGAGGCTCTAACTGAGCAGTTCTGGGACTATGTCTTCCTAGGAAAAGGCAACGTTGAGGCTGTCTCAGAGACCACAAGCATCTCAACAGAAGACCTTGTAGCCATTAGGGGTCAGTTCCAATACTTTTATCCCCTCGACGCCAGGCACTCCGGAAGAGACCTGGTACCTAACCACCTCACATTTATGTTCTTCAACCACGACGCCATCTTCCCCAGGGAGAACTGGCCTCAGGGCATATTCGTCAACGGGAGCGTCCTCATGGAAGGGCAAAAGATGAGCAAATCCATGAACAATATTATCCCCTTAATCAATGCCATAGACAAGTTCAATACGGACCCTTTACGCCTTGCCCTAATGATCACCGCGGAACCCCTCAAGGACGCCGACTTCAGCCCCGAGCTGGCGAAGTCGATGCAGGGCAACTTGGAGCGATTTTACGCAGACGCCATTGAGATCGTAGGAGAAGAAGTGGAAGGAGAGCCCACACTGACTGACATCGACAAATGGATGCTGAGTCGCCTCCAGTTTTATATCTCCGACGCAAATGAAGCCATGACAGAGCTCAAGGTAAGGAGGACCATCCACGCTGCCCTCTACGACCTCAACGGGGACCTGGGCTGGTACAGCAAGCGTGTTAACTCAATGCGAGGGCAGGCAGAGAGAAAGAACGCCGTCAACTATGTACTCAAAAGGGTTGTAGATGCCCAGGTGAGGATATTAACCCCATTCACACCCCACCTCTGCGAAGAAATCTGGGAGTCCATGGGTTGTGAGGGATTCGTCGCATTTGCACCTTGGCCCACTCCTGAGCTGGAAGAGGTGAACCCTGAAGCTGAGGAGCGGGAACAGAGCGTCAAGAACAGCCTCGAGGACATTCAGAAGATCGTGAAGGTGACGGGTATCAACCCAAGTAAGATCAGTTTTTACACTGCCACATCATGGAAGTGGAAAATCTACTTGAGGGCATTAGTACTCTCCAAGGAAGGAAAGTTGGACATCGGTACCCTAATACGGGACGCCTTCAAGGACGATGAGATAAAGACAAGGGCCAAAGAGGTCCCCGGCTTCGCCAGGATGGTTGTGAAGGACGTCATAAAGACCCCCGATGCCATTGTAGAGAGGAGACTTACGATGGGCCAAGTAAACGAGGCCAACCTTATCGAGGACGCCACAAGCTTCTTCAAGCAAGAGTTCGGGTGCGAGGTCACCGTCGCTAATGAGAGTGACCCGTGGATTGAAGACCCTGCAGATAGGGCAAAAAGGGCAAAGCCTTACAGACCTGCGATCTACGTCATGTGACCTTTTTCCCTCTCGTTTCCCCCCTTTATTTGAAAAATAGGGTCTCCAGTTCCTAGGCTAGTCCATATGAATAGGAAGCCTGATGAGGCATATATCACAAGGAAAGCGGTTTAGAATATCAGCCCTGCTGCTAGGAGGCTCTATAAAAAGAAGACAGAAGAAATCTTTTTGAAGATTTACATGAGATCGAGGGCACTGACCTTCATCGCCCTGTGCAGCGCCTTACCGGCTAGATAGGTCCGTTTCAACTCCTCGAACCACTTACGCTTAAGGAGCCTTCTGTAGAGCCTCTCGGAGCCTTCATGTCGCAGGCCTAAATTAGGAGGCCCATGAAAATAATGTGTATGCCGAATAGGAATATTACCAGGAAACCGCGTGCGCGGCGATGCTCCCTAGAACCACGTAAAAATCCTTGTTTTTCAGGAGATAGGTGCTTATCTGTGGCTTTAGTCTCAGGAAGTTAGCCCTACTCTGATTCCAGACTATTCTTTTCCTCGCTTTTCTAATATCTCGGCGATTGTTGATTCTCTTGTCTTAATGAACTCGTTACTATAGTGAAATCCTAGAAAGAGAGAGACAACGCCCCCAAGCTCGAAAATGAAGAAGAGACTGGGCTCACCAAAGAACGCGAGGGCGGATCCCCCGATCATGGGCATGACTCCCCCGAGGAATAGCGACAGATTGTATATTCTGCGCCTGTCCTTTATGAAGCTCCAAAGAGCCCCGAGAATCAGTGTAAATCCACCGATAATGTTGATTATTATCGCCCAGAGCCTTACCGTCATGGGGTAAGCATCGACTGCGGTGTGGAATGCCTTCCCCAGAGGCATCTTGAAGGCCTCAACTATTACGTCGTCGTCAAGGGGAGTGATTATCCCCGTTACGAGGAGGCCAAGACAGAGGATTCCGATAATAGTGAGGAAAATGTCAGCCTTACGCTTACTTGCGAGTAGGTAGAGCACGCCCGCGCCTAGGAGTCCCACAAGAGGGGACGCGAGGATGTAGTAAACTTTGAAGGCGATCACGTTTGAACCGAGAATTTCGGGGTTCATTAGAAACTCTATAAACGCAGTGATAGTGTAGAAGAGCATCGAGAAAGTCCATAGAAGTTGGTGGAACTTTTTCCGCTTAACATACTGGCGGGCCAGCTTATATGTGAAGAAGGCTGCCACGATCGCAGTGAGTAAAGGCAATCTATACAATTCTCGAACCCTTCCCCCCCGAGAATAGTTGACCACACATATTTAATATGTGTAAAATGTCCAAGCAAAGTTTCGGTGGATCACTAGGATAAATCTTATACTCACGCGCGCTTCAGCAGATGGGTTGCCACATTAAACAAGACCTCTCTCACACCGGAGACCTTCTAAATCGCTAGGTGAGTTTGTTCATGTGGACTAAATAGCTATAATATAGACCCTTCAGACCAGATTGTATGACCGTATGTTCCTGAAAAGATGAGGTGCTTCTTGACGGTAACGGGAACTCGGAGGTCTAAATGTTGGCAAAATAATTTTGATCAGGTTATCTTAAACTTGAGTATCATGGATAATTGTTAAACCCCGACGAATGTATCACGGGGGAGAGAGGGGCACGGGGATGGTGAGGCGTAGACGAGGGTACAAGAGAGGGTATCCAGTCGCGATCCTCATCGGCTTCGACCGGGATCGCGCCTTCCTGTGGCGGGTCTATAGTCAGGTCATCAAGCCTTACTCTACAGTCAAGGCTCCGCGAGGAGGCAAAAGAGAGAGATATAATTTCCATGAGACCGTCGTGAATGCCCTGAGGCCAGTCCTGAAAGAGGGTGTTGGGAGCGTCGTTATGGTGTCCCCAGCGAGAACAAGCCACATGAAGGAGTTTCTCGACCATGTTGTGAAACACCAGCCATGGTTAACGAAGGGCGCCAGGTCCATATCGGTCACGAGTATTGTGGGATCAGCCACCACACAGGAGGAGGTCTCCGCGTTAATCAGGACAGGGAAGGTTCAGAGGGCCATTATGACATCAGCAGCGGAGGAAGCAGACCGAGTTAAGGGTCTTCTGGAGAGACGGCTCACGCAGGATGATATGAACCATATCCTGTACTCCTTGCAAGAGGTGGAGGAAAGGATTTTCGGACAGAAGATAAAGGGGAGACCCAAACCGGAACATCTGATCATTACGGACAGGTTCCTAGCCGCTCACAGAAGAAGAGTCCAGAGGCTCATGGTGACCTCAAAGAATAGAGGGATCAAGGCTTATGTTGTCGGTGTAAACACCGCCGCTGGTCAGCGTGTGGAACAGCTGGGAGGGATGGTTCTCCTCACCAGATCCAGTTTCGACTGATGATTTCTTTTAGGGTTATATGTAACCAGAGTCATCCAGGTTCATTCAAAGAGAAGGTGTCTAAGAAAAATGACGGGAAAAAAGAGGGTCTTGGAGAAAAATTTGTCGACCCCCTGTCCTTACTCATTGACTTTATCTAACTCGTGATTTGATGAAGTGTTTGAAGTCCTAAGAAAAGATACCATACTGGAGTGCCGGGATGACATCGGAAAAGACAGGGAAGAGGAGGCTGGTGTTCATAGTCTCAGCTATCTCGGCGCTCAGGGGCGCTGTCTTCAAGGCCTGGAAGGTCATCTGGCAGCCCTTCGTCCTCAGCCTAGGGGTCTCCATGGCTAGACTCGGAGGCTTAGAGAGCTTACTTGATCTCACGAAGATCATGATGATGCCGTTCCTCGGAAAGGCCTCGGATACCTACGGAAGAAGGAGATTTATCATCGCCCAAGAGGTCCTCATCTTAGCAGCAGCGGTCCTCTATATATACGCAGAGTCCTGGAGATTCTTATTCCTCGGTGTCATTTTCACTGGCCTATCCCTGGCTGTCCATCCAGTCTGGAACACCGTTATCGCCGAGTCCTCGGAAGGAAAAAAACTAGGATATACCTACAGCCTCGTGCGAACCATCACGTTGGGTCTAAGCCTCGTAGCAACTATCGCAGCGGGTCATATAGCCACCTCATACGGTTTTCAACCCGTCTTCACTGTGGCGGCAGTCTTGGCACTCCTCTCGTTTCTAGTGGTCGTATTGAGACTACCAGAGACCATCTTTGCGGACATAACGGGTTCAGTCAACTTGAGGGAACTCACAGGATCATTCATGGAGACATTTAGACCTCCACGATACCTCTGGGGATTCTATATCGCTATGTCAGCAGACCTCATCGCCTTCAACCTTGGCTACAGACTCTTAAACGGTATGCTCTCCCAGGGCTATGGATACACCCCAGCTATGTTAGGGCTTATAACCGCAGCTAACATCGGGACGACCGCAGTCGCTCAGATTCCGCTTGGAAGGCTTGTGGATAGGATCGGCTATGTAAAGTTCTTGGTAATTTCCCAGCTTATCGCATCTGGAGCCCTCGCCACACTTATTGTCTCGAAAAGCTTCCCCGTCGTCGTCACTGCCCACATTATATTGGGTATATCAGCCGCATTTTGGGAGCCCGCAGAATGGGCGTGGATCGCAGCAAACGTGGACCCAGAAAGGAGAGCCCAGGCCATAGGGGGGTTCTCAACATTCAAGGGACTCATCGCGTTCCCTGCTCCTTTCATTGGAGGTCTACTTTTCGATGCATTTGGATTTGACCTCCCCATTTTCCTCAACTTTAGTATTGCACTGATCGATGTCGTCCTTATCTATGCTTTAGTTCAAGAGAGGGTAAGACCAGAAGCAACCAGGGATACGCCTGTTTCAGAGAAGGAAATCCCTTAACCTAAATGTCACCTCTGAGAGGGTCAGATTGAGAGAATCTATGCAAAAAATAGCAGTCATGAGCTACTACCGCGGGGCCTACACTCTTTACCCCAAGATAGACTCCTAGAGCTCTGGGAGAAGAGCGATATTGCTCGTGTAATAATAGAAAGGAATAACAGAACTACAATCTTCTTGAGGGATCCCGATGGGTGAAGGCGAAATTCGTCTAATAATGCCCCGGTGTTCATCCACCAAGGTTAAGCGCCTATATCCTAATCTATTCACGGTAGATATGCCGGAAGAATATGATATCCTCATCAAAAACGCCTCGATAGTGAATGGTACGGGAGCCCCCGCCTTCAGGGGCGCCCTAGCGGTCAAAGAGGGTCAAGTAGCGGCCCTAGGGAAGGTGGAGGGGGACATTAAAGCGGACGCAGAGACGATCATCGACGGAGAAGGCCTTGTAGCAAGTCCAGGATTCATCGATGTACACAATCATGGAGACCTGAGTATCCTCTATTACCCCGAGGCTGAGAGCTTCGTCCGCCAGGGGATAACCACATTTGTGGGGGGTCAGTGCGGTAACAGCCCCGGTCCCTTTGGGGAGTATATTGGGCTCCCCTGGGTCCTCAGCGATCTCTACGTCGACCTCTCCCCCACGCTTTTCAACAGGGAGTGGCTGATCCCCCGAGATCTCCTCAACCCGAGGCATAAAGAGCTCTTCGGCTGGGAGATCGACTGGAATACCATGGGGGAGTTCTTTCAGAGAGTTGAGACAAAGGGATTAAGCCCCAACTTCGCCCCGCTGGTGGGTCAGGGAGACGTCAGGAGCCTCGTTATGGGCACGGACTTTAAACGGGAGGCGACAACAGAGGAAATCCACGAGATGACAGTTCACGTAGAACGAGCCATGGAGGACGGCTGTATCGGGATCAGCGTCGGCCGGGACTATGACCCTGGTATCTACGCTGGCTTCGACGAGTTTCTTGCCTGTGCCAAGGTCGCCGGTAAATATGGTGGCATTTATGCAAGCCACTGTCTCAGCACGGGCCACAGAAAGTCACGGAAGCCTGGACAGTTTCCCCCCGTCAAGACCGAGGGACTTTTAGAGGCAATCGATATAGGCAGGAAAACAGGGATATCTGTCCAAGTCTCTCACCTCGGCGCGGTCTTTATTGTCAGACCCATGGGGAGCGAGATTATGACTGAGGCGGCCGTGAAAGCTACCCTCAAGATGATCGATGACGCTCAGAAGGAGGGGATTGACGTCAGCTTCGATGAAATACCAAATCATAGCACGGGAGGGATAGGTGGTACCCCTTGGCTTGTAAGTTATCTCACGCCATGGTTACGAATAACGGGTAGCCCCTGGCAGTTAGGGGAGGCCCTGAGGATTGAGGAGTTCCGAGATGAGATCAAAGAAGCCATCTGGGCTGGAATGCATTACGGGCTCAACCCTAACGTCAATGAGGGTTGGGCGAAACAGCGCATAATTGTGGAGTGCCAACACGAGAGATTTCTTGAAAAGACCCTAGCGCAAATAGCAGTGGAACTCAGAATCGACGAGCTTGACGCCCTATTCACAGTCGTTTCAGCAGACCCAGAGACGAAGGCCATTAGAAAGGGAGGAAACGAATGGGTGAAGCTCATGTTCTATCAGCACCCCCAAGCCATGATAGGCATAGATACATTTGGGGTCAATGACAAGAAGATCAGCAGGCACCCACCTTGGGGACTGCCCAGTGAAAACAGCTATGGGGGCTACCCCCGATACCTCAGGCAGGCATACAGGGAGTCGGGCACCCTCAGCCTCGAGGAGGCCATCAAAAAGGTTACGAGCTTCCCTGCAACGAAATTCAAGCTACGGGGCAGGGGAATCCTAGCTGAGGGAGCCCATGCCGATATAGTACTTTTCAATCCCGAGACGGTAACCGATAAAGGAGATCAGTTGAACCCTCGGCAATACCCGGAAGGGATCGAGCACGTTATCGTTAACGGGATACATGTCGTGAAGGGATCATCCCATACGGGAGCCAGGCCCGGGAAGATATTGTATCGGGAGTAGGGCTTGCTCCCACTTTTCTCCAATTTGGAAAGTGCGCGCGAATAGTACTTATGTAATAATAAAAAAATACATTATTCGCTATTATCGATATGGGGGCTAATAGTTACTCCCCCACTTGCAAAGACTAGTTTCCTATTGCACTTAGGGCAGCGCCCGTCATATTTCTTGATGATGTCCTGAGGGGACTTTAGTAGGTCTCCCTCATAGAGAAGATAGTTACACTCAGAGCAGGTCACTTTCTGTGGCATAAAGACGTCCCGGATATCAAGCGAGGGACCTCCTTTAAAGGGTTCTTAACAGAGAGTCTAGGATCAAGATATTTAAAAAACCCATATATTTAGGGGGTTACATGTTAACCTTCTTGAAAGGAGGCAGAGAACGATCCCATCAGTTGGTGAACGGCTTGCTAGGTTCTTGGAAGGATTCGGCAAGGGAAAACGGGGATTACCCAGTGTCTCCCCAGCAGTCGTGTCAATCATCATGATCCTGTTTACGGCCTTTATCGCAGGCGGTGGAATCTATGATCTCCTAGATAACCCGCCATCCCTCTACCCCTCGGGCAACAGATGGGTGGCGGTGCATCCTTTCCAGTCGGATCAGACCATCAACGAGAGCATCGTGAGCATGCTTCTCACTCTTTTCATGGTAGGGGGGCTCATCATTGCCTATAAGAGCACCAAGGTTTCCAACGACTCGAGAAAGGCGAACTCGATGGTTGTCATCGGCATCACCCTCATCCTAATGGGGCTCGCCGGGAGTCACTACCTCCTACTCCTTAAGAGTACCATTGGGCGCTAGAGAAAAAGGTTTAACGACGGTGACAGGGATTAACCTTCGGTGTAATCTTTGAAAAGGATTGGATTTATAGGATTGGGTCTCATGGGCAGAGGGATGTCCATGAACTTGGTGAAGGCCGGTTTCCCCGTCACTGTCTGGAACAGGACGACCTCAAAGATGGCCCCCCTAGTAAAGGCCGGGGCGAAAGCGTCATCCTCCCCAAAAGAGGTCGCAGCAGCCTCGGATATTATCGTGAGCATCGTTACCGACTCCAGCGATGTTGAGATGGTGATCCTAGGCTCCAAAGGCGTGATTCATGGAACGAGTCCAGGGGACGTAGTGATAGATATGAGCACAATTTCCCCGGCGGTAACGAAGAGTATAAACGATCATCTTGGGAAAAAGGGGGTAAAGATGCTAGACGCCCCGGTAAGCGGGGGCGCTATCGGTGCTCGGGACGGGACCCTCAGCATCATGGTGGGGGGCGACGATGAGACGTTCAAAGGGTGCCTCCCAGTGTTAAAAGCTATGGGGAAGACCATAACCCACGTTGGTGGAAACGGGATGGGTCAAACGGTTAAGCTCGTCAATCAGATCCTGGTGGGAACGACTATGCTTGGTGTCGCTGAAGCCCTCATGTTTGCAAAAAAGTCTGGTGTTGACCTTGAAAAGTGTCACGCCGCAGTCTCTGGGGGAGCCGCAGGGAGCTGGCAGCTCACCAACAATGGGGCCAGGCTGCTGAAGGGGGACATGGACCCGGGGTTTAAGATAAAGGACTATTTAAAAGACCTGAGGCTCATCATGGAGGCTGCAGCTGAGGTCAAAATGCCCCTAGTGGAGTCCTCTGTAGTCCAGCAAATGTATAAAAGCCTAGAGGCGGATGGCCTCACCGAGAAGGGCACCCAGGCAATTATAAAGGCGGTCGAGAAGCTCGCCGGGGAGACCCTCGTCTAACCCTCTTTGTATCAGGGGGAATAGGGATAACTCCACCAAAGATCTTCATCCGGGAGTTTTTCGAGCACTATATAGTTTCCTCTAATCACACCCATAACATTACACCATGAATTTGAATAAGCTAGGGTTTAGCATATCAGATATAGTGATGTTTGTCTCAGATATTTGGCTAAAAAGTTAATACGTGTCCCCTAGACGGCAAACACCCGGATTCCTGCATCCTGGAGGATAACGCCGGTGGTCTTTGGGGACAAGCAGTTCATCAACAGATGAACAAAGGCGCACGCGAAAATTCAGTCTGGTTCCCAGAGACATAAAAAGAAATATGTTTCGCAAGGTTTTTTAGAACCGTTTAACTGGGTTGAAGCGAAGATGAGTAAGAGTAGGCGCCCGGTCTGCATAGGTATGATCGGCGCAGAGGACGATTGCGACGTCTGCGAGTGGAACAGAGGGTGTCAGGAGATGGCCGATGGAATAGACTCCGCGATAACCCGAAAGGGGACACACGTGCGGATCGTGAGCAAATACAAGGAGAAGAAATACAAGCCCAAGGGTAGATAGCCCTGGTTCTACGTCACGTAATCTATTCAGGCTAGGACCCTTTTTCGGGACTCACGTTCACAATAGTGGAGTTGAAGACCGGCCCTCCGCCTAGCGCCTGGACATCCCCGGGCATCAACAAGTTCTGGAGCTCCCCTTTGAGTCCCCTTAGTAGCCTCGGAGACCATAGGACTCCTCTGGACACGCGATCGGTCACAACGGCCTCAACTCGGATGGCGCCCCGCTCGTTGTATACGCTTACCGGGTCCCCGTCTGCGACTCCCATGCGCTCCGCATCCCTAGGGTTAATCCAGACAACCGGGGGTATAGGGCCGTAAACATCCTGAAATTGTGTGTGGGTGTACTTTGGGATCCCTGTAGTCAGAAAAGTAAATCCCCCCTCCTCGCTGGGGAGTGAATGCTGCAGAGGGAGGGGGTCGAAGCCGGACTCGACTGCCTTCCCAGAGACGAATTCCAACTTTCCTGTTGGGGTCTGGTACTCGGAAGTGATCCGAGTCCTCAGCTTAAGGGTTGCGCCCCCCATCAAGTCTTCGAAGGTCCCATTTAGGAACTGGTCCTTGAAGACCTCCTTGAGAACAAGCCATGGGTCCCAGTAGAGCCACTCCTCCTTGAGCCCGAGTCTCCTAGCAAGTTCTATGGTGATCCAGGTTTCATTTCGGCTCTCCCCAAGGGGTTCCACGACCCTGTTAGATTTCGTAATATAGGAATGAGAGTAACCCGGGACGAGGTCTTCTTTCTCGAGGTAGGTTTGGGCGGGAAGGACAACATCAGCGTGACGGGCTGTCTCCGTCCAGTGGGTCTCGTGGACCACAGTGAAGAGGTCTTTTCGTTCGAGGCCGTTGTGAAAAGCTTCCTGGTCGGGGAGGGTTATTGCAGGATTCATGTTGTTGACATAGAGGAACTTGATGTCACCCCGCTGGAGGAGGCGGCCGAGGCCCACTTGGCTGAAGATTCTCCTCTCCTTAGTTGTGAGGCTGCTCCCAGAGATAAGACCCTTATTGAAGTATCTGCCCTGGCCGCTGCTGTAATAGAATCCCCTGTGGAGTCCTAGGAGGGGGGGTATTAAGGCGACGGCCCTGGCATTGTCGGCGCCGTAGATGCTCTTCTGTAGTCCTATGCCGATCATAGTGGCGGATGGGTTGTTGCCAGCGTAGGCGTCAGCTAGGTTCTCCACCTGATCAGGGCTGAGCAATGTAACCTCTTCAACTCTTTCCAGATTCCACCTAAGAGCCTCCTCCTTGAACTGATCATAACCGTGGGTCCACTCCTTGAGGAACCCATTATCGATAAGGTCCCTCTCAATGAGGCTCCGGGCGATCCCGTAGACAAGGGCGATATCGCTCCCTGGCTTAGGAGCAATCCAGACGTCGGCGGAATCGGCAGTGTCACTCTTCCGAGGGTCCACGACAATTATTTTTGTGCCAGTCTCGTGTTTGGCCTTGACAGCTAGGGCCCAGGTGTGGGGGGCACTCACCTTGGCGTTGAAACCCCAGAACACGATGAGTCTCTTCTCCTGGAGTTCGTCAGGCTCGACGCCGTAAGTGAGACCATGGTGGAGGGCGAGGCCAGCATGGCCTGAGGCGCTGCAGATAGTGGAATCATGAATGGCAGCGCCGAGGGCGTTCCAGAGCCTCTGGGCCCAGGGCTCAGTGAGGAGTCCCATGTTCCCTGAGTAGTCGAGTTGAAGGAGGCTGTCAGGGCCGTGCTCCCAGAGGGCCGTTTTTAGATTAGAGGTAATCGTGTCGAGGGCCTCATCCCAAGTGACCCGAGTAAATCCTCTGTCCAAGGTCCTAGCGTGAGGGTAAAGGACCCTTTCCCCGCTATATGTCCTCTGGATATCGGCAGCGCCCCGGGGGCATGTGAAACCTCGAGTGACTGGGTGGTCTGGGTCCCCCTTTACTTTGACGATCCTACCATCCTCCACCGTGACCAGGAGGCTGCAGGTATCGTAACAGTCCCTAGGGCAGGCGGTCCTTATGACTCTCATCGTCATCACCCCAGAGTTTGACGCGGGATATTTTATCTGTTTGGGGATGCAAAGGACCAAATCATCAGGAACCGTTTAAAAAAACAAGAAGGCAAAGGAGAAAAAGCTGTTTCTCATGGGGTTGGGACTCTCTGAGGAGCTAAAAGGTTTCAAGACCATCCTAATCACTATTTTAGATAGAAAGAGCTATAGCCTCAACTGGTTGCAAGACCCTGAGTTATCCGTGATACACCGCTCTCCTTCTTTATGCGGATAATATTGACCCCTTCCTCCTCTCCCTGGCCGTGGTGGGTCACAAGTAAAACCTGACCGATCTGCCTGCTACTCTTCGCGACATATTCGAGAAGCTGAGGGATATTCTCGGAGTCTACAGCGTCGGTGGGCTCGTCAAGAATGAGGAGATGGGGGAAGCCCATGACCCGGAGCAGAGCAAGGCGCTCCGCAAGGGCGAAAAGGCTCTGGTGTCCCCCCCCGGCGCGCCACGCCGGGAGCTTCCCAGAGCCACCCAAAAGATAGACTTCCAAGATATATCGCTCCCTGTCGATTCGGCAGGCCCCGTAAAGCTGTTGGTCCGTGAGGCGCCTAAAATACTGATAGGTCTGATACTCGAGCTGAGCTAGAGTGTTCTCCCTGAGCCGTTTCCCGTACTCGTCATAGAGGAATTGGACCCTGTCGAGAGCCCTGAGCTTGGCCTCGTACTCCAAAATGCGGCCCAGGACAACTTGGGCCTCTCCTAGAACCCTCTTATGGGTCTCTATACGCCTCTCAACCTCCCTGAGCTGCCTATCGGAATCCTTGAGCTGTCCTTCACGGCCACCGACGTCTCTCTGAAGCACCCCAAGTTCACTCCTCGCCTTCCTAAGTTCGTCCTCAAGCTTCATCTGGGCGCTGGGGATGGAGGCAAAGGTCATGTTTAGTGCTTCCTCTGCCTTGTTGACAATAGCATCCGATTCTCCCTCCAGGCGTGCCTCAAGGCTTGCTGCCTGTTTAGAAATCCTCTCCAGAGCGTGGGTCTGCTTCTTCACCCGGGCCATGAGGGCCTCAATATCGGATATCTCCCGGTCGGCATTGATCCACTTCCTCCGGGTGACCCTGACCTGACCCTGAATGGTTTCGATCTCGGCATCAAGGGATATGAGGCGGTAACGTTTTTCTGTGTGCTCCTCTAGCCATTTCTTGAGTTCGTCCTCGATGAGGGTATAGTTTATCTCCTGACCACAGGTGGGGCAAAGGGTGAGTCCTTTGTCCTTGAAGGTAACATGCTCGTTGATCTGGTGGCTGAGGCGTGAGACCTCACCCGCCACGTCTCTGCGTTCCCCGCCCAGTTCCTTGTCGACTAGGTTCTGGAGCCGGTTTTCTGTAGCCTTGCATTCCATCACCCCAACCCTGAGCTCGTCAAGGCGGTCCTCTGGGGAATTCCCCAGGGAGTTCTGGATGTCCTCAAGGTCTTTTGTCTTTTCATCCGAGATAAGCTCGAGCTTCTCGATCTCGGCCTGGAGGCTGTCGAGGCGCGCGAACTCCTCGAGGAATATATCAAGGTCATTGACCCTTCCCTTGGCATCAAAGAGCTTGTCCCTCATCGCCCCGAGGCCCTTTTCTAGATTGGCCTTCCTGTTCATCGCCTCCTTAAGTTGGGACTTGCCCTTTGCGATAGAATCCTCGGCGTTTCTGATACGTTCCTGGAATGTGCCTTTTTTGGATATCCGTCCCCGTTCCCCTAGGATACGCTTCACCTCCCGGAACTGCTCCCGGACCTCGGCGGGGGCGGTTAGTCCAAGGATGGCGTCCATCCTGGTGCGGTTGGGATTGAGGATCTCGATGAACTCCTTCTGCTGGGCGTAGACGACGTTGAGAAAGGTATTTCGGCCGATGCCGAGGAGCTCCCGGAGCCTAGACTGGAGGTCCCGCTCCCTGGTGTAGGCGTGATCTTCTCCTTCCACGGTCATCACTGACTTGGATGTTCTGAAGCTTCCATCCTTAGCGAGGCTCCCCTCCCTGTGGATAACAGCAAGATGCCCTGTTAGAGGGCTCCTGAGCTTGACTGTAACGCTGAGGCTGCTCCCACCAAGTGAGACGAGATCATGCTTGTTGACCCCAGGGACGTCCCCATAGAGACCAAAGAGGACCGCCTCGAGGAGCGAGGTCTTCCCAGCAGCGTTCCGCCCTGCGATCTTATTCACCCCACGGGTGAAAGATACCGTCTCGGTGCGGGTCGAGGGGTAGGACTTAAACCCCCTGAGGGTGAGCTCCTCGATCACAGGTCCTCCTCCCTGAATTTTCTTGCCTCGAAGTGCCCCACCCATTCCTCTACCAGGGAGACCCTCTGGCTGGCAGTGAGGAGTCCTGTGGTGGCACTTGCCTGCTCCTCGAGGGCCTCCCGGACCCTGGTGTGCATCTTAGTGATCTCCCCGGCAAACTCTCCGAGAGGAGCGAAGAATGTTGCGACGTCGATTTGCTCCTGCTCCACGGCCCTAGCCACGAGGGGCATCTCTACCCCGATGGTGTCAACATCGACCCAAAGAAGGCTCGGATCGTCATGGATGAGGCGATTCACAGGTTCAAGATCGATGTCACCGGGTAATCCGTCCCGGAGAGGACCTCGGACCCTTATCCTTAGATAGCCCTCTTTCCCGGTTCTCTCGAGATCTAATCTAAAGAGGTTCACCTCCTCAAGGATCCTTCTGCTGAACCAGGCGGGGGTTTGCCTCCTTTCGGAGTCTATTCGGGCCCGCTTCATGAAATGAAGGGGTTCAAGGGGGATCCAAGTGAACTTGGGCGCCTCACCGTGATCTATAATATAGAAGCCCTTCTCAGGGTGTTCACCGAAATCGTACATCTCAAGACTCCCCGGCGTGAGAACCCAGCCATTACTGGGCAGGCGCTTTGGAGGGCATTTCAGGTGATAGTGGCCTGAGAAAACGTAGTCGGAGTCAGTCTCGGCTAAGACATCGAGGGAGAGGCTGGAGCTGTAGGGGGGGATTAGATTGTACCCGGCGATAAAGCTGTGAATCATGAGCACCTTGAGCCCCTGGGCCTCCTCTAGGGCGGGCTTTGCGTATGCCTCGTAGGCCCTGTCGATCTGGTCGTAATAGTTGATTCCCACAACGGTGATGTTTTCGTCCTTGTAGGTGACTTTCCCTTCTTCGAAGATGTGGAGGTACTCGGCAAGAGGGTGCTTAAGGTAGTCAAGGGCGTCGCTCTGGGGGCGACCGTCGTGGTTGCCCCGGATAACGAGAATCTTGGGAGTCTTCCCGTGACGGCCCTTGGTTTCCTTGGCGAGCCTGTAGAGCTCGTCGTGGGTAAACTGAACTAGGTGGGGACGGAGGGTTCGCCGCTCAAAGAGATCTCCACAGATGAAGACATAATCGACGCCTGCTTCGACAACAGCGTCTACGGCCTGAGTGAAGGCCCTGCTGAAGGCCAATCTCCTATGCTCGGCTATAGCAAGAGGAATGCTGCGACCGATATGGATGTCGGCGAGAACCGCGAACCTCATTTCATTCACCAAGGGAGGTTCGCGTCTAAATCTATTTTCATTCAGGGGATTAACCTCTGAAAAATTTAATTAAGGGTTCACCGTGGGATTGAGGACAGTCGGGCTGCTCAGCCAGGGGATATGGATCACGTTATCGTGGAAGGGAAACAAAACACGTGATACTTGTGCTTATCTGCCTGAAAGAGCGCTCCGTCGCTTCATGGTTGATTAGGAGAGTGGACGCTACCATGCTCTGGAGGTCTTCATGATGATGCCTAGTAGGTACAACTGACAGGATGAGTGGGCAGTTTGCAAGATGCTCAACCGGAGCCGCCACTGAGTGATCAAAAGGGTGGAGATCGATAATCCTACGAGGCCTTTGGATCACTAGGAAGATTTACGATTAGATCCCAAAAGTTCTACACCGTCGTCGGACAGATGCCCCAGACGGAGGCAAAAGGATCCATTTAGCCGCTCAACGCGTGAAAAGGATCGGATAAAAAAAGGGCAATTCATACTAGAAATAAATTGTCCCAGACGTCGGGGTCTGACCTCGACCTTAGATCACTTAAGCTGGCTCGGTCTGTCAATAGGCAGGGGCCCCTTACACTCAAATTCGGGTTTGCCCCTTGAGGCTCTATCTCACCTTTTTTCGATTTAAAAAAGAGCAAAACTTGAGTGAACATAAAAAAAATTGTCCAAAATGGGAGAGACTAGTATAGGGGCTCGTCATCCATCTTGGTGTTAACCCGTTCCTTTGCCTCGGCAAGGAGCATGTGGATGTCTGGTGTCCTGCCCCCATGACGAGTCTCCCGGGTGGCGGTCTTGATCATCACGGGTAAGGGGACGAAGGGCCCCACCAAGATAGCCTCCCCTTGCTCCAGGGCGGGGAGATCCTCAAGGAGATCTTCACTAAAGGACTCGCTTGCGGCCTGGATGGTGCGCTGGTCCTGACTGTTCACCACCCGGAGTATCGCAAGGTTACTGCAGTTCGCGAGGATATCGGGATCGAGGCGCCTGGGTCGCTGGCTGATTACAGTGAGAAAAACCCCGAACTTGGCCCCCTCAGCGGCGATGCGGGCTAGAATATCCCTGCTGAACCGTCCTCCCCTTTCACTGGGGGGAGCTGCAAAGCGATGAGCCTCTTCGACGAAGATAAAGATCGGTGAGCGGGCCCAGGGCTCCTTCTTGAACTTTGCGTCAAAGACCCTTCGGAGAATCATACCAACGATAACGTCTTGGACGTAGTCGGTCATGCCACTCAGAAATATGTCGCTCATGTGCATCGGCTTAAAGAGGGCCGGGAGATCGAGGTCCCCGTCGGTGAAAATACCCCTGCGGCTCAGGTCCTCAAGACGCATCACGATCCGGGCGATGCGATCCGCCTGGTCAGCCTTCGCGTCTTTCATCCTATCCTCGAGATGGCGGACAACGTCGTCTAGGGTATACAGGGGGTTCTCCGACTTGGCCTTTCGGACGGCCCTACGGAGGAGTATGGTCTGGAGGCTCCCGGATACCTGGGCTAGGGCCCTGAGTTCCCTGAAACCGATGCCTGAGACGCTGATCCTGAGGGGCCTCGCATGGGGTGCCTCGAACTGCTCTGCGGCCTCGGGTCGATAGACGGTGACTTTGTCGTGGTAGAAGGGGTGGAGCCCCCCGTCGGGGCCCTGGGTCATGTTTGCGTAGTCTCCGTGGGCATCGATGGTGAGGATACTTGCCCCCTGGCAGAGGAGCTCCTCGATGATGCGACCGGAGAAGTAGCTCTTCCCGTACCGGGTCATAGCTAGGATCGCAGCGTGGCGGTGAAGCTCCCTACCGCTAATGGGGACCGGGATGTTCTCCCTATGGAGGAGGTGGCCAACATTAAGAGGGATCTGTTCCTCGTCTAGGTTTAGGAGCTCCTCCAAGAGTCTGTCTTCTGCCCTATAGACCGGGGTGCCAGGTAGGGGGGGGCTCCTAGGACGGCGGACCTCGCGGTGTCCATTTTCCTCGTGGATGTACCCAAGAATCTTAACAGAGGCGATAATCTGCATCAACTCGTCCCCGACTCCGAGCTCGTGCTGCTTCCAGACGGCGCTTGGAGTGGTGCGCTGGTCGTAGAAAGGGTGGCGGCTGAAGAGCGTCTTTACCTGGCCCAAGACCTGTACGTTTCGGACTCCTCCGGGGGACTGCTCCTCAAGAACTATCTGGACGTATTCGAAGTTAACAGGACGAATGGAAGGGTCCGCGATGTTGAATTCATAGAAACTGGGCCTCGCCTGACCTATAATGACCCCGTACCTTGTCATGCCTTCATCTCCCTCAAATTCCGCCTTGTTCCCAATATGTCCACTCCTGCCCTCTCAAGGCGATTTATGATAAAAGGTTCGTATTTGGTGGTGTATAGGTTTCGGTCAAAGTGGGCCAGGACATCCGCCTGCTTCAGGGGGATGTTATACTCCACGTCATTACAGTACCAGTAGTGAAGGTGATTTATAACTCCCTTCATGGATCTGTGGTCGGGAGTCTCAAGGAGATAGTTTCCCTCGCTTGGGATCAAAGGCTTGCTACGACCCAAGCTGTGGCCGGAGACGTCAACCCTGAAGGGGCGAGAGTTCGGGGCGGGCTTCCAGTAGAAGACTGCAACAGGGGGACTGCTGAGAAAGCGCCTCAGGGATGTGATAACGGCGTCGGCGGTCTCCTGGGGGAGGTTTAGCTCTAGGCGCTTATAGAGGGCGCCCCCCTCGGAGCCCGAGCGGTAGAGGCTGGGGGCGATGAGGAGGGGGTGGGTGTAACCTTGGGACTTGGTGCAGAGGTGGACCAAGGCGCTGTCGCAAAGGGGGCGTCTGTCTAAAAAAGACTCCAGGGCTACTCGGTCCTGCTCTTCCAGGATTCCCAGCTTTAATCGGAGATCGAAAGGGGAGGAGGCATCTCCCACCAGCATCCTGATCCGGGGGTGGCCCGCCCTAAAAAGGGCGACTTTGAGGAGCTCCATGTGGAAATAGAATACAGAAGAGTCCTTGGAGATCCCCACTAGCGGGAAGTTGTGGTTCCTGGCAAGGGTGCGGAGGTCCGCAACAGAGTCCAGGAGTTCGATGATGAGGGAGGGGTGGTGGTGGTATTCTCGGGTCGCGTAGGGGAAACGCCCCATGTAGAGGGAGCCATCCATGAGGACTACAGGCTTCAGTCCCCTGTCCAGGGCCTCCCTCGCCGCCCCTGCCGCGGCCTTATACTCGGAAATTGTTCGGGCGTATCCTGGAATGAAACCCCGGTCCCTGTTGTCATAGACCTCTTGGATTTGGATCTTGACCCGCTTAGTGAGACGTCTTCCATCCCCAGGAGCATGGGTGAGGGCACAGGCCCGGGCGACGGCAACGAATCCCCCGTAGGCGAATCTGCTAATCTGGACCCCTCCGTCCACAGAGATTAGGACCTCGCCGGGATTCCTGTCCCCAAATATGTAGGGGTGCCATCGGTCAGCGAGTTCGTCTGCGAGGCGGGGGGGCTCTAGGTCGTGCTCGAGGTTAACGTAGTCCTCCATTGCTGTTTCGAGCTCGGCGTAGAACTCGTCAAAAAAAAGGTCACTTACACCAGACATAGGTTTTCAGGGAATTCTGTGCGAGTTTTACTTATATGTTTGAGAGGTAGGTTAAAGTGCCCCAGCTCTATGAGATGCGAAGACTCCATTTAGAGGGTACATTTTCCTCGAGCGCGCGGAAATAGGGGATACCAACTTCTCCAAGATTTATATCGGTAGGTTGAACAATGAGAATAGGCTCTTGGAAAGCGATTTAGATCAAGTCTCCACGTGGTTCAAAGAGACCTCGATGAGTACGGGGTCAAAGTGATCAGAAGAAGGGAGAATATGGGCAACCCACCCAAAGACATAGGATCACCGCGTACATAAACGAATCCCACTACAACAGACGACTGCAAAGATCTGAGTGAATGAGAGAGGCCAGAAGCTCAGAGAAGAGCGGTAGGCCGTCAGGAAGACAGTCAATATAGTGAACCTAAGAATGTTCGGGGGGGCCTCCACAGGATAGCCGAGTAGATAGAGGTCTGCAGCCAATTAATCCTTTTTTCATTCATAAATCTCGGGTAAACATTATTTATTCACCGCCTCACATTCTCAAAAACACATGCACATAATAGTATGAACGTAAGACCAGACCTTTGGGTCTTTCGCAAGCCGCTTGCGCCAAATCTAAATGGTTTTTAAATCGAAAAATGGATTACTTTTACATGAATCGCTTATCGGGAAAAGTAGTGATGGTCACGGGTTCAGGCAGAGGCTTTGGCAAGTCCCTCGCCATCGCCTTTGCCTCGGAGGGGGCGAAGGTGGTTTCAGTTGCCCGGAGCATCCATGAACTCCGAGAGACGGAGCGCGCTATAAAGAAGGTCAGTGGGAGGGTGCTCACGGTGCCTGCTGACATCTCCGTTGATAGCGGTGTACGGCGGGTCCACGATGAGGTTATCAATGCCTTCGGGGGTCTTGACGTCTTAGTAAACAACGCGGCCACGAACTCCTGGCTGACTATAGAGGATGAAACCATGGAGAACTGGGACAACATCATGCGTATCAACCTGAGGGCCCCGTTCGCCCTCACCTTGGCATTCCTGCATTCTATGAAGGAACGGGGCGGGGGCAATATCATAAACATCACAAGTCGATCGGCTGAGTCAGCCAGCCTCGCCCAACTAGCCTATTGCCCCAGCAAATACGGCCTCGAGGGATTAACCCAGGCCCTCGCCTTCGAGCTAAAGGAATACAATATAGCCGTTAATAGCCTCAACGTGGCATCTCCCCCAGGGTTGAGGCTCAAGCCAACTGCCCTTACCATAGAGGCAGCGGAGGAGTTACCAGACTCAGTGAGGAAACTGTACGCTGATGATGACTCCATGGTCCGCTTCTTCAAGGACGCTTGGGTTTTCCTCGCGCTGCAGGATGGAAGCGGAATAACAGGTCAGAGACTGCTAACAAAGACCCTGGCCGAGGTCCTTAGAGAGGAGGGGAAAGAAGCCGCTATCAAACGGTATAAGGGCAAGCACATTCAGTCTGTCTACACGCCCATTGATTGGCCAGAGACGGTCAGATACCAGACCCCCGAGGGCGGCTTCAAGGAGAAAAAGTTCAGCTAACTGACGCCTCATATCATTCAGGCTTGAATATAATGAAGGTGGTAGATTTGAACCAGCGCACAGTTAGCATACATTAGAGGTAGTTATCCTTGAGCTCTTATGAGATCAACACAATCCCAGGGTTTTAGATCACCCCTAATATGGGCATAAAGAACATCAGATCAAACCCATGCTTCTTCGGGGAGTCTTTTAATTGGCGTGGGAATTCTTTCTTTTATCAACTGTTGCATCTATCTAGGCCTCGGTTCAGTAACGGCATCTAATAAAAAATATAATTCTCTACTTGTACAGAAACTGCGCTAAAAGAATGAGAAATAACTCAAGACAATCTCATCCCAACAAACCGGGAGGTGCAGCGACGGCCCCCTAGACCGACTCGATATCAACCTCCCGCCAGAGACCCCAGGCTCCCCTCCGGCCCGGAAACCCGCGAGCACCCAACGTCCGGGTTTAGGTTGCTCCCTCCCGGGCCTGACCGATTCGCCCGACTACCGCCACCATGCCCCCCTACGGGGACATAGTGGACAACCGCCGGCCCCACGGGGCAGGCCATCCACGAGGTGCCAGGAGCATAACGGAAACATCAACCGAACCAACCCAGAGTTACTGACCCCCCTGTAGCCCGTACTGGGGCAAAGGGCAGGGCTAGCTCCCGATCCTACCCGCCACTGCATCAAAGAAAGCCGTGGCCAACGATAAAAGTCAACCGCCTAGAATGGTACCAACCCGAAGCGTGCTAAACTCAACACCAGATTCGAGACCATCAATGCTAAGAAACCATAACGCACTAGCCTCTCCCCCCTGACCATCCAGCCCTCCTGAGTCGACAGCCAAGCCCTCAGCATCTGACCCCCGTCCAGAGGATACACCGGTAGCATATTCACCAGTGCCAGATTAGTCGATATAAAATACAGCCAGTTCAGGAAGGCCCCCATAGCCAAGGGTAATGTGCCCCGCCACAAGGAGAAAAACAGGATCAGAGAGACCCCCATCACTAAGTTTACGAAGCTCCCGAAGGCGAAGATCCTAAGGCTTGACAACAGCGGTGCTGCCTTCATATCATCCTCATCAGGCTCCACAGCCCCCCCGAAGGTTATCACGGCCAACAGCAGCGCAGCAGATTTCACCCTCACTCCCGCCACGACACACTGCACTCCGTGCGCCAACTCGTGCATCAGAATAACTACGCCCGCAGCAGCCAAGAACCAGGGGAGGTTAGAGAAACGGATGGTCACCCCAGGGATCAGAGGCATCATGGGAGACGCTTTTTCAGGAACATACACGAACTTGAATAGATTCTGGACCAGCATCCACGTCAGGAAGACCACCTGCCCCAGGAAAGACACGACCCCCATATTCCCCAACGCCCTCCAGAACCCCGGACGCCAACCTCCCACCCGCAGCAGAAACGAGTTCAACCTCGTCGATTTGACCAGAGCAAACAGTGGATGTAGATCCACACCATATCTCTCAAGCCGCAGGACCTTCACAATGCCGTAGAATACAAACCACGCCACAACAATAAGCCCTAGACTCTGGACGCTGCTGAGCTCCAACCCCTCACCGCAAAGACTAAGAAATAAAACACCCACCCTCATAAATATAACTTGAAAATGACCGAAGGCATCGAGACCTACTACACGGCCAGCCATTGGAACCTCCTCAATAGTCTCAGGGACGAGGCCCTAGAAATGATGCGCCCCCTCCACCAACGGCACATCCAAGCCCTCGCCTATGGCAGTATCGCAAGAGGTGACGTCAAACCTACCAGCGACATCGACATTATCATCCCCAACCCACCAGCACCCTCCATAATCGAGACCCTCATCGAGGCCGAGACCAGCATTTCACTCAGGATGATCATTCAGGCCACCCCTAACTACGCGGCAAAAGCATATATCCACACCGCTCAAGACCGAAGCTACAGTCTCCCCCTGGTCCCCCTGCGCAGTCACGAAAGGGACTTTTACAGCTTTGCAGGATCCGTCGACAATTCCCATCTTGGTAACGATAATAGGGTCCCCGGGGTCACCAAAGCCCTCAAGCTTATCACCCCTACACCCCAAGGCCACCTAGAAAGAGCGGTCTCAGGCCGCGAGGGATTCACTGCCAAAGCTCTAGGCATAAGCGTCACTGCAGTCCATAACAGGATCCGCACCCTTCAACGCCGCAAAAAGATCGGTCGTACAGGAGTCTATATCCAACGAATCCTCCACCCCGAAGAAGGCTTCGGAGACGTCTACCAGAAACTAGCCAGAATACGCCCCTCTCTCCGAAGAAGACAGCGATTATAAACCTAGAAGAGAAAGAACCGAAAAACAAAAAAGATAAGGGAAAATCCAAGTTAAAAGTCCTTAAAAAGTCGGACTGTCAACTTTCGGGGAACCCGGACGCCGTCGCCCAAACGCTCCCCTACGATAATCGTGATGCCTCGCTCCACGGCAGCATCCACAAGGCGCCCCGTCACGATCCCGTCGAAGACCACAGTCCTGATGCCTTCACGCTTCCGGAGATCCTCTACAAGATCTCGTACAGGCACACGTCCCACTTCATCCCCGCGGGAACCCAGCAGAATCGCCTCTAGCGTGCCCTCAAGTTCCTTTGCGATCCCGCCAAACGGACCTAGGTCCAAAGGCGGCTCAGATGAAGCTGGGGGAACATGCTTTCTCCCAGGAGCCCGCTTAGCAGGAGCCCGCTTAGCAGGAGCCCGCTTAGCAGGAGCCCGCTTAGCAGGAGCCCGCTTAGCAAAGTCGGAGGGTTTCTCTACCTCAGAAACCGGCACCCGAGCTGCCAAGGCAGCATCAATTTCACTCGGCTCCAGATCTTCAACCTCCTTACCCCAAGGCGCCCGAGCCACATAAGCCGGTTTGGCCACCTGTAATAGTTCCTTCAGGATCAGATCCCCACCCCGATCACCATCCAAGAATGCTGTGATCTCCTTACGTTTCACCAAATTGATTATCGTCCGAGGAATCTTCACCCCCTCAAGAGCGATCACCCCAGTCCGCCCTGCTTTTAGCAGGTTGATCACGTCAGCTCGACCCTCTACTACGATGATCTCCTTCAGTTTCGAGATGTTAGGCGTTGCCGTCAATCTCTCCCGACCATAATACACTGGATTGATCTTTTTATCTACCCGAGAGACCTCGCTCAAGAGCTTTTCAATATCTTGACCTTCTTTGACGACCCAGCCACGCATCAGCTCCTTAGCTCTCTTTAGGATCTGATCTCGTTTATCCACGCGGACATCTGAGATCTTGACGATACTCACGGTCGCACCGCAAGGACCCACTCTATCCACAGACTCCATCGCAGCTGCGATGATCGCCGTCTCCGCCCGATCCAGACTCGACGGAGCGGAGATCTTTCCCTCCGTCCTGTCCTTCTCTGACTTCAGTGTGATATCGATACGCCCTATCTTGCCGGACTTTTGTAGCTCCCGAAGCTCAAACTCTTTTGGAAACAGCCCTTCAGTCTGACCGAAAATTGCGCCTATTACATCATGGTGCTCTACGACACCCTCAACAATGAAGTTGGCCTCGATAAGATATTTTGGGCTTAACTTCTCCTTTGAACCCATCTATTTTCACTTTTATACATTACTTCACTCCTATTGCAGATGACCCTTGTCCTCGTGTCGAGTTCTCTGGGTTTGATGGTATCAAACCCTTCGTGTACTAATGAGGGCTCGAGGCTCCATTCCATGAGGAATCAATCGATGTCCCTGCTATGAGAGTGATAGGTGATTTTTACACACCCTGAGAATAAGCATCACCCCCCAAATAAAAACCTTATCGAACCCAAGCTCTTAAAAAAGTTAATCAGGAATGGGGAGAAAGGTTGCTGTGGATTCTAGATGGGCGTTAGTATTGGTATAAATGGGTTTGGTAGGACGGGGAGATTGGCATATCGGGCTGCCCTAGAGCTAGGACTCGATCTTGATTTTGTTGCAGTAAATCGAGGAGATGCCAGGGCGATGGCCCATCTCTTGATGTATGATAGTGTCCATGGTGCGCTGCCTTTCAC
This sequence comes from Candidatus Bathyarchaeota archaeon, assembly GCA_030739585.1. Lineage (NCBI taxonomy): Archaea > Thermoproteati > Candidatus Bathyarchaeota > Candidatus Bathyarchaeota archaeon. The sequence goes on along the minus strand of JASLYX010000002.1, from coordinate 82,289 downwards.
GTTAGAGGTTGAGAGGGATTGTATCATTGTAGATGGGAGTGAACTCCGGGTGCTGTACGAGTCGGATCCCGGGAGGCTCCCCTGGGGAGACCTAGGGGTTAGGCTAGTTATTGAGGCCTCAGGAAGGTTCAGAGATAGGGCGGGGGCCTTAAAGCACCTCGAGGCAGGGGCCGAGAAAGTGTTGATCTCTGCTCCGGCAGATGATCCGGATCTCACTGTGGTGATGGGAGTGAATGATCATCTCTATGATCCTGAGAGGCATGTGATCGTCTCTAATGCCTCGTGTACAACTAACTGTGTCGCCCCTATGGTAAAGGTCATTCACAATGAATTTGGGGTGGAATCTGGGTTCATGAATACGATCCATGCCTACACTAATACTCAGACGTTGTTGGATAGAGCTCAGAAGGATCTCAGGAGGGCCCGTAATGCGGCGACTAATATCATTCCTACCACGACGGGGGCGGCGAGGGCTATCGGAAAGGTGATTCCGGAGCTGGACGGCAAGATTGATGGCATTGCGTATCGGGTGCCTGTCCCCGCGGTGTCGATGGTGGATTTCACCGGTATTCTCCGGGATGAGACCTCCGCTGAGGAAGTGAATAAGGTATATCAAGAGGCATCGGAGGGGGAACTCGAGGGGGTGCTGGGTTATACAGAGAAGCCCTTGGTCTCAGGGGACTATATCCATAATCCATTGAGCGCCGTGGTGGATGGTCCCCTAACGCGGGCGAGGGGACAGCTGGTGAAGGTAGTGGCGTGGTACGATAATGAGTGGGGGTACGCGTGCCGTCTCGCGGAAATGGCGAAACGTTTAGCTGAGTCGATGGGTTAGCGGGTGACCTGAAGTCGGCGCATGGCTTGCAAGTTCTCGGGTTTGTTCTCAAAATAGTCCGAGACTGGCTGGATGAGCTTGGTAACTGCAGCTGAAACGCCGTTCTTGAGATCGAGGGGGTGAAGGTCTCCCTTGCCGTACGCTTTAGCAAGCTCCTCGAAGCTGTGGTAGGTAATATTTCCGCCGTACTTGCTGGATCGTTGGATGTCGAGCTGATGGTAATGGGGGAATACGAGCATATGTGCGTGGTCCATGACAGGATTGCCTGTAACAACCTTCTGGGGGCAATAGGCTTGCCTGTACTTTTCCCGGATTTCCTGAGAGGTGTCATTTATCCATAGGGCACCTTTGCCAACGCTCTTACTCATTTTGTGTTTGATACTCGCATTAATGTTAGTGTTATCATCAAAGCTCCCATTAGCCTCAGTGATCTGAAGGGAGGGAAGGAGGGGGTTGTGGAGGCAAACGGGGGGCGGTAAGCCCAACTTAGGGGCTGCCTCCCGGGCGAGCATGTGAACTTTGCGCTGGTCCATGCCGGAACATGCACAGTCTAGGTTCATCTGGAATATGTCGCTGGTCTGCATAGCGGGGTAGAGGGCCCAACTAGACTCCACATCGACGGAGTCGGCGCTTCTGCCCATGATAGGCATGGCCCGGAGGGTCCTACGGAGGCTTGTGAACTTCATGACCCGGATCACCTTCTCCCAGTAGTCCTTAGTGTCTACAATGTCAGAGGCCCAGAGATACTCAACTTTCCCTTCGGGCAGGCCTAGGGCAGTGAAACAGTCCTTAAAGTATTCTGCGGCGGTGGAAAGATTCTCTAGGACACCTCCCATCTTATTGTTAATCCAGCCGTGCCACTCAGCGAGGTAGATGATAAAGTGGAAACCAGCGTCTGCATAGTCGCGCATCTTTTGGCCTACGATAAGGCCGGTGCCAGCATGCATAAGGCCACTGGGCTCGAAGCCCACGTATCCCCGGGGGTGCTGGTTGGTCTCGAGAAGATTTCTGAGCTCGTTCTTGGTTATGATCTCCTGAAGGTTGCGGGTGACTAGTTGGAGTCGAGTCTCAGTATCCATTGATTTAACCTCGGAATTGGTATCTGTTGATGTCGGCGTTGATTTAAGGGTTGAGGGCAGGCGCCCCTGTCCCTCCTAGCAAACTCACGACGTCACGGTCGGGGCTGCGCCCCACTCGGCCGAGCTCTCTCATCTATGAGGTTTCCGGCGCCCGCCCTGCCCCCCTGTACCATAGCTGGTGGACCCCGGTTCACTGGGTCTTCCCTCAACGGGGTTTGTCTGTATGGTGCGTCGTTAGGAAGGCGTGTAATTGTTTGGGTGTAGGTGTTTTAATGTTTCCAATCTGTGGCTGGGGTTAGTGTTTGATTGATCCCCCCCCATTCAAGATGACGATTATTTAGAGTAGTTTAGTTGTTTGGTTGGTTATTATTGATTTTCTGATGTCATGTTTGGTATTGAATGGCTACTGCGTTCGCGATGCAAAACCGGACGAGATCAGAGAGATGAGCTGAAGGATTGGCCACCTAAAGGGGCTCTCCGGCCAAAATAATTAAGTCGATTAAAACCTTTCAAACTGAGAAGACATTTTTCTTGAATATGCACATAAGTGATAACATAGTAAAAGAGGGTTAACTAATCAAACCTGTTAACTTGGAAGAATGATCAAGCTCATAACCATTTTCATACCTTCCATAAATCTCGAGGTATATCATTAAATGTTCCTTAATCGTCATTACGGCCTAACAATTCTTCGAGATCGGAAAGCTCAGGTTGCATAATCTGTCTAAAGTACGTTACATGTTTATCCCAGCAAGAATTATCAAGAAAATTAAACAGATAACTATTGAGATAATGGTTGGTTCAATCCAAGTTCATTTATATTCATATCGTATCAGTCCAAAAATCACTTGATCTAGTTTTACAATAATTTTTTAAACCCAAAGCCTAAACCCAATCACTCCCACCTATATAACCTCCCAAAAATCCCACCAAGCACCACAGCAACACCACCTCACTTGTAGAATCCTGTAGCTAAAATAATTCAAGGACTTAGATTTGAATTCTATAATACAAATGTATAATCGAGTTCATATGAAGGAAAAGACCGCTGTCCCCATAATCATGAGCGCCCAAGCCTTGGAAATGGGGGACACACAAATGGCCTTGGATCCCTTCTATTAGGTAATAGTCCTCCACACGCGCAGCTAGCTCATGGGAAGAAAAATATGAATAGGAAGACTGGCACTCACGAGCGCAAAAAGAGGGTAGGGGGGTCCTCTAAGTCAAGCATTCAGTTCGAGTCCAAAGCGATGGCACGATCAAGCTGATCTTCAGAGACCTCCTCATACGCGCCCCCTTTTCCCATCTTTTTGTGGAGTTTCACCAGTTTCTGGGAAAAGGTTCCGAACCGCTTTTATAGTGAATTCAATTAGCTAAGACGATATATGACTAAGTTGGACGTCAAGAGATTCGCTAAAAAGGAGATCTCTGCTATGCAACAAGGTATCACAACCAGGATTAGGGTACCCAGTGAACCTGGTCTGATCAATCTGGGGGCAGGAGACCCGGACTTCAACCAACCAGAGTTCATCAACAAAGCGGTCTATGACGCCATGAAGGAGGGTCACACCCATTACGTTTTTGGGGGGGATCCTGAGTTTAAGACCGCCATCGCTGAGTATTATCAGAAATATGGAGTCACCGTAGACCCAAAAACCCAGATCCTTGTTGAGTCCGGGGGAAGCCAAGCCATCTTTAGGGCCTTTGGCGCGATCCTAAATCCGGGAGATGAGGTCGTCATCCAGGACCCTGCTTATCAGGGGTACAATCTACCTGCAGCTTATTTTGGTGCCTCAATGAAAAAGGCGGATATGATCAAGGACGAAAATGGGAACTTTAGGCCCGACATGGACAATATCAGGGCTGCTATCACAGGTAAGACAAAGGCTCTAATCATCTGCAATCCCGATAACCCGTGCGGGACTGTTTATACTCAGGAGGAGCTGGAGGAGATTGCCGGGATCGCTGTAGAGAAAGATATCATAGTCATCGCGGATGAGATTTACACAGAGTACGTATGGGGAGGCCGAAAGCATCGTCCTATCATTAATCTCCCAGAGATGGTGGAGAGGACTATGGTGCTCATGAGCTTCTCCAAGACCTTCGCATGGACAGGGTGTAGGGCGGGATACATCATAGCAGGCCCTGAGCTGATGAAGGTCGTAAAGGGGGTCCCTATAGGGATCACTAGCATACCGGTCCCCTTCCAAAAGGCAGGGACTCTAGCCCTGAAGGAGGGGTGGGATTTCGTGGAGGAGATGAAGTCGGAGTTCAAGAAGCGGATCGACTACTTTGTCCCCCGGCTCAACGAGATCGATGGGATCAGTTGTCCAAAGCCTGAAGGCGCCTTTTACGTCTTCGCCGATATCTCTGAACTGAACTGCACGTCCAAGGACTTTGTTCAAAAGTTCTATTATCACGAAAAGGTTAGGTGCGCCCCGGGAATACAATACGGCACCAACAGCGAGGGACACATAAGATTTGCCCTGGTGAAACCCGTGGAGAAGCTGGAGGAGGTCTCAATTAGATTGGAGAGGTTCCTAAAAGACCTCTCCCATAAGGTCCCCAGCTCTTCCCTCTAAACCCATTTTTTCAAAGATCCTCCTATCGACTCTGCAAATGCTTCAAGGGGTACCTTCTCAGCTTGAGCGAGGTCCAAGAAAAGAGCTATTTTTTCTATTTCGTCTTAATTCACGCGTACGCGGAGGGATAAGGTTAGCGGTTAAGTACAGTCTCTTCTAGCTTCATCCTTTGGGATTTAATGGGTGATTCATCAGGCCAGCCCACGACAATATGATTTCTGCTAACGATCTCCTTATGGAGGCCAAAATAATCCCTTAGACGTCTTTGGGTATCCTCCCCGTGGGTAAGCCAGCATCCCCCGAGCCCTAGGGCGTGTGCCATGAGACAGATGTGGTCGGCTGTCGCAGCGGCATCATAGTAGAGGTTCTGGGGAACCAGTTCGTCGAAGTTAAGCGCCTTATACATGCGTAGATCCTGGAGGACCACGATCATCACGCAGTTTTCGAGGGGAATATCGCTCCGCACCAACTTCCACTCCTCGGGTTCCCTGAGGACAAGGTAACGGGTAGAGCCCATGTTGCAGCTGTGGGGGGCATAAAGCCCTGCGTGGAGGATTCTGTCGATCATCTCATCAGTGACGGGTTGGTCCCTGAACTGGCGAATGCTCTTCCTCCCGTAAATGAGCTTCTCAACGGTCTCCATCTCGCCCTTTGTGAATGGCTTAGCGAGTTCCAGGCCCAGATCCAAGTCTCCTCCCGTTCTCAGCATCCGTGCGAAGCCGACGTAGTTTAGGCACCACTGGATATCGGGGGCGTCAGTTGGAAGCCCCCTAGCCTTCCAGATGTCTATGAGACGCCCCGCGGTCTCCCCAAAGCTCTTGGATATCCCTTTTTTCCCTGCCATAATCCGATAAATATTCACCTCTATGGTGTGGTGCGTCCTCTCATGGAGGATCGCCCTTAGGACAACGGGATCTAAATCCATGAGCTCCTCCTCGGTTAAGCCATGTATCTTCGCAGGTTTCCTCAAGGTTATTACCGCTACTGGAACGACGATCAGTCCTAATAAAACAAGGGATGAAAAAACAGGGAAAAATACCGGAACTAAGAGAAGAGCTTGGTGAATCTTTCTACGAGGATCTTTTCTTGCCCGGGCAGCAATGTAAGGCAGTTGATGACAAAGGAGGTTCCTATCCCCCTCGACCTTAGCCAGATCTCTGGATCATCCTCACGGAGACTTAAGACCATCTCTCTAACCTCATCCTCAGTCTTTTCTTTAAAATTCAGGGCGATCCCTATAGTATGGTAACCTATTTCCTCGCCCTCCTCCGGGGTGAAGTTTATCTCGGCGCCCTTGAGACCGGGGAGCTTCATGATCTGATTATTAATGTATCGAGCCCTCTTCCAGGCGGGCTCTATACGCTCCTTCTTGTGATCCATTTTCAACCACCTCTTGAAGGATACCAACAGTGCGACAATCTCCTGTCTATCCAGCTTATAGCCTCTCCCTATGCCCCTGTAATAGCCCCCCTGCTCGTTGGGCCCGGCCTCGTGCCCAATAAAGCTGTGGATTGCCACTGTATCGATGAGGTCCTTCCTTCCTACGATGAACCCTGTGGAGTTAGGTCCTCCCACATACTTTCCCCCATAACATGCTAAGTCCACCCCCATCTCCACAAACTTAGTGAGACCTTCTAGGGGATAGGTCATCCCTGAACAGTCCAGTATGACTGGGACATCGTGCTTGTGAGCTACTTTCACAGTCTCCTCGATGGAGACGATCCGGGGCTTGTCATTTTCGATGATAACGTGGTTGATGGCAGCAGTGTTTTCGTTAATAGCGGCCTCCATGAGCTTCGGGGTGCACCCCCAACGCTCGTCCCCGACGAAAACGAATTTGCCTCCGGGGACCTGCATTGCCCTATCGTAGATGAGGATCCTGTTGGCTCTCTGAATGATGATCTCATTCTTCATCCCCGTTGTGTCAGGAAGACGCCTGATCTTTTCGGGGTCTTTCCCTGCAATACATGCGGCCGCGCTGAGGACAAGCCCGTTAAACGCACCGCTGGTTATCCATCCCGCCTCAGCCCCGCAGCCATCGGCCAATAACTGCCCGCCCTTCTTCATCAGGTCCCATAGGTAGACGTAAGTCTTGTTCGCCTCCTCCATCGCCTGCTGGACTTCCTTGGTCAAGGTTGATCCCCCCAACCGGGTAAGAGCGAAGGAAGCGTTTATGACGCTCTTAACTCCAAGCTCCTCGTAAATGTTCATGGATCCACTACATGAGAAGTGGATAAAACCTTTTTCAGGCCCAACCCTTTTCCCGTTGAGAAGCTTTCTTTGAATGAAGGTTATGGGCGACAGGCCGAGGACTAGAGAGTTCGGGATACATCTAGGTTTAATGGAAAGAGGAAAAATGAACGCCATCACAGACGTACATGGGGTCGGCGTGGGTCACTCGACCCTGATCTGCGGGGAGAACGTGAGGACTGGTGTGACGGCCATAGTTCCACATCAAGGGGACATCCATGGAGAGAAGGTGACAGCTGGAGTCGACCTCTTCAACGCCTTTGGGAAGGTAACGGGGCTCCCTCAGGTCATGCTCGAGGGAGTCATTGAAGTCCCTATCCTCCTCACCGAGACCATGAACACTTGGAGGGTAGCTGACGCAATGCTAGATTATCAGAAGGAAAGATACGGGAATGCCCCCCGGACGCTGAACGTAGTGGTGGGGGAGACCAACGGGGGCTACCTCACAAACAACCACGGAAGACATATTGGCAGGAAACAGGTTTTTGAAGCCATCGATACTGCCCGGAGTGGAGTGGGTACGGGTCCCGTCCCAGAAGGAAACGTTGGCGGGGGCACCCCAATGACCGGATACGGTTTTAAAGGAGGCATCGGCACAGCATCCAGAATATACCATAACTTCACCGTAGGGGCCCTCGTCCAGCTCAACTGCGGCAGGAAAGAGGACCTTATGATAGACGGCGTCCCTGTGGGTAGGGAGGTGGAGCTACCAGAGCCCCCCAACGCCTCCACAGGGAACTCAATTATGATGGTGGTTGCTACTGACCTCGCCCTTGACTCCCGCCAGCTCCAGAATGCAGCTAAGAGGGCTATGTTAGGACTATCCAAAACAGGTACCTTTGGAGCCAACACAAGCGGTGACTTCACAATCGCCTTTAGCACCGGAATGAAGCCCATAGCTGAACTAATCAAGTTGGATCCCGAGCTCTGGCGTCCTCGGCTAGGGGAGAGATTCATGAACCCAGTGTATAGGGCTACGGGAGAGGCTATCCAAGAGGCCGTTCTTAATGCATTGTTCAAAGCTGAAACCATGATCGGTATGAATGGGAATACGAGACACGCCTTACCCCTGGACCAGGTTTCAGATATCTTTAGTAGCTACGGGCGTCATCTGAAACCGATTAAAGGCTCCTGATGGTCCTTAACTCATCCCGTCCTTGAAGAACTCCTCAGATGCCCCTAGATAAGCCTCGACATCCTCGCTGGTGTGGGGCTCCCCGATGAAAGAGTGGGGCAGGCTGGGACTCACATAGGTTATGCTCTTCGCAAGCAAGTGGGACCAGTAGCCCTTCGCGATCTCTGTGTCGTTCCTTGCCATCTCCCTAGCGTTCCTCGGCTTCAACTTTTGGAAATGAACTGCAAAGGCAGAACCCACCCCGGTAATAACTGCGTCGATCCTGCTCCGGCTAATAATGTCCTCGAGACCCCGGACGACCTTACCACCGAGGTTATCAATCTTCCCATGGACCTTACCCCCCTTTAAGATGTTGAGGATCGTTATCCCGGCAACCATGCTGACGGGGTTGCCGGTGAAGGTACCCCCGTGGAAGGGTCTTTTTTTGGAATCCGGGTACTTTCGGTGGTTCAGGCGCTCAAAGATCTCCCTGCGCCCGCAGAATGCCCCGATAGGGAAGCCCCCGCCCATGATCTTTCCAAGGATGGTGACATCCGCGTCGACACAGTAGAGGGGCTGGGCACCCCCGGGGGAAAGCCTGAACCCTGTGATCACCTCGTCGAAGATGAGAAGCGTCCCATTCGCGTCGCAGACTTCCCTGAGACCCTCTAGATAGCCTGGCTCAGGGGTTAGGAAGCCAGCGGCCCCCATCATCGGTTCTATGATGAGGCAGGCTACATCCTCCCCCTTTAGGGCTCTCCTAGCTGCCTCGAGGTCGTTGAAGGGGACGGCCCGGGTGTCTTCATAGGTCTTAGGGTTGAGGCCTGCCGACTCCGGTGCCCCAAAGTTATGGACCGAAGTGTGGAGGGAATCGTATCCCCCATGCCAGCCCCCCTCAATCTTTACCATGCCGTCTCTCCCTGTATAGGCCCTAGCGAGGCGGCTTGCATACATGTTCGCCTCGGTCCCGGAGCTGGTGTACCGGACCATCTCTGCGCTGGGGATCATATCCACAATGCACTCGGCTAGCTCGACCTCGAGCTCATGGGCATAGCCGAAGTGGGTCCCTTTGATGAGTTGTTCCGTGACCGCCTTCACCACACTCTTTTGGGCGTGGCCCAGGATTAGAGCTCCGTGACCCATCCAGTAGTCTGTGTAAACGTTACCGTCTACGTCGGTAAGCTTCGCCCCTTTTGCCTCAGCGATATAGAAGGGATGAGGGGGGAAGTCTCTGATGGCGTAGGAGACCCCCGCCGGGAGGACCTCCGCTGCCCGCGCATACAAACCCTTGGATCGTTTTGTCTTTTCCTCGTAGCCCATAAAAAAATCGACACCTAACGAATAGGTTACTTTCGCCGTGAGGATATTATGGTTTACCATGGAAGGGATTATAGAAAGTACTCAGGGGTCAGAGTCGCCTTCCCGGTCTCAGCCTTTAGAACCTCTAGCTCCGCCCATTGCTGGTTGAGGATCTCCCAAAACTCAGTGGGCATATTTGGCTCGGGCTTGAATATCTCCTCCATTCTAGCGATCTTCTCTAAGTACCTGTCCAACCTAACCGAGAATTGGATATGATAGTCCTCCAAGGAGTAATCCTTCTGGAGGGTGTCCCTGAACAGATCTTTTAGGTCCCTATACTTTGGGAGGAGGCCGATAGGGGTCTTGATAGTGTCGTAGTCCCCGTGGACCCGGCCTTCTGCCCAGAGGACCCAGACCTTTTTGTCTGGGATCGCGTTGGTGTATTCACCCTCATGTTTTAGGAAGTAGTTGGTCGCGAAGACCGTTGGGCAGTTTCTGAGCCTACGTCCGAACTTAATATGGTTGGAGAGATAAGCTCCTAAGGGGATGACGAGGAAATCCATATTTGCCATGGGGTTGGACTTTCGTACTCCCTTTCGGCCTAAGGTTGCTGAGGTCGTCTCGGACTCAATGATAGCCCCCAAGTAGACCCCGTGCTCCCAGCTCACCGCCTCGCAGACTGGAACGTTGGTGTCTGAGTCCCGACCACCGTAAAGCATTGCACGGATCACAACGCCGTCGGGGTCATTGACGTGGGGATCGGCGTTGCCCAGCTCGCTGATCCGCATGGTGTACCGGGCGTTGCTGTGGGCAAAGGGTATCCCCTTGCCATCCCCGTCGGTCTTCTCCTTCCACCAGTCCCCCGAGTAGTTTACCCCGCTTACCGGGGGGTCCCTACCCATGCCCTGCCAGTAGGGGACCCCATCCTCAATGAGAACGTTGCTGAAGATGAGCTCCCTAGGAGTAATTAGGGCCTTGTAGATAAGAGGGTCATCATCCGGGTGAACGTCCTTGATGATACCGAATATCCCAGATTCGATGTTTACGGCCCTGACGTTTCCCTCCCCATCAGTTCTCAGATATGCAATGTCATCCCCAACGACGGTCTGCCCGGGGATCATCGCCGTGCTGGTTTTGCCCGAGGCACTGGGGTAGGCTCCGGTGAAGTAGGTAACTCGGTCCTTGCCGGGGGGGTGGATCCCCATCACGAGCATGTGCTCGGCTAGCCAATTCTCATGGTTGGCCTTATAGACCGCGAGGCGGAGGGCGAGCTTCTTAAGGCCCAAGCTATTCCCGGCATATTGGTTGTTTACCGAGTAGACCTTGCCATCAAGGAGGTCGATATAGATGCGTCGCTTCTTGATGTCGATGCTACACTTTCTCTTGTCAAGGGCCCCTGCGCTGTGGATGAATGTAAAGAACTCCCGACTCCCCCCAAGGCGGTTGAACTCATCGTAGCCGCTCCTGTAGAGGAGATCCTCACTGTGGCTTACGTAGGCTGAATCCGTGATCTGGAGAGCACATAAGTTAAACCGGGATTTGGTCGGCCCCAGACTGAAGAACCGGACCAACATCTCCTTACCTTTCATGACGCCGTCCAAGAGTCCCCTCATCTCCCGGAGCCCTGACTCCCGTTCCACGGAAACGATGCCTCGGCTCAGGTTCTGGCCCTCTGGGAGAAGTACTGCTGTATGAGCCTTGTCCCTGGCCTGGTCGGCGTACCCGTCGAAGTGGATTGTATGGCCGTCCATCTTGAGGGGCTGCTCCTCTCCTAAGTTGAGAGCCAGGTTCCTGACGTACTCGATCTCCGTGGGGTCATCTGTGATAACGGTGACCCCGGAAGGCTTACACAAATCAATAAACTCCCGTACCTGCCTCAGAACATGGGGGTTCCTGAGGGTAACGATCTTCTTGAGGCTGTTGCCTCTGAGAAGTACATCGGATAACGGCATGGTTTTGTCTTAGGAACTAAAATTAGCAAATTATATAGCCCTTATGATTTCTGGAAAGCTTTTTTTATCCTGTTTCTGCCGAAAACCTCATGAAATAGCTCTCACGGGCTCGGCAGAAGCTATTGTCCGGGTCATTCCACTAGGGAAACGATATTGCTGTAGTTTCACACTTTCTCAGGTATGAAGAGCTGATGGATCATGCCGTCAGCGCGCGCATCAAGCCCAGTCATTATGAAAAATTGTTTAGGTCAATCCCAATTTGACGTTCCTAGAAAAGCGATCTAAGGAAAGTTCCAGTTTCACTCTCCTCTCCCTAGTTTTCAAATGTCGGTCATGCTTATCAATCGCTAAAACCTGAATCGATTGCCAATGAAACTAATAACCGAATTTGTCCCCAGAATCCACGTCGTTGAGCTCGCGGACTGGGGATTCCATTACTATCTGGGAGCCTTTTACTCCTTCGAGGAGGTTCCACCGAGATACACTTGGAGGAAGGTGGACTTTAGGGTCAACGACACGGTTGTCTATGTAGACCTACAAAGGTCAAGTGTCAATACAAACGCGTAAAATATTCTAGACTTTTAATGTGGGAGAAAAAACCCAACTACAAATGCCATCCGTTTTAACAAAACAACAAAGCTTAGTGGATTTTTTTTAGCTAGACATAGAACTTTATTTATTACTACAAAAATTGTCCTCATGCACACGCGATTATTTTATGAAGCTAAAGACACTAACTACGCCATGAGTCTCATTGAGCCTTGACTGCATTGTTCTAGACCCTGATGAGATACCTAGTAAGTGGTATAACATCATTCCGGACCTACCCTACCAGCTTCCACCCTATAAGATCATTAACAGTGGAAAAGAGGTGAGATATCTTCCCAGTATATTCACGGATGCTTCGTCAAAAGTAGAGTTCTCGGGCAGGCGTTGGGTGGATATCCCGAGGGAAGTTTTAGAGGCATACATTAAATCGGGGAGGCCCATGCCTTTGAGAAGGGCCCGAAGGCTAGAAGATTCCTTGAAGACGCCTGCGAAAATATACTATAAATGCGAGGAGATGCATCCGGTCGGGACCTTTAAAACAAATACAGCACTGCCTCAGGCTTATTGGGCTATGAAGGAGGGCTACAGAAGAACTGTCTTCGTCGGTTCATCGAACACGAGGACGAAAATGGCCCACGCATATTCGGCGATGTATTTCGGGCTCATACCGACGGTGTTTATTTCAAGAATGGATGCAAAAAGGAGCCCCGAGCACCCGAAATTCCTAAAGGAAATGTTAAGTGCTGACATTATTCACTCCCCAAGTGAGACCACAGAGGTCGGGCGAAAAGCGCTTAGATGCGACCATAATCAACGCGAGTCAAATGTCGTTAGGGCCGAAGTGGAAGAGGCTGCAAGAAAAGATGATGCAGTCGCGGTAGTCTCAAGCTTTCTAAATCACGCCCTATTGACCCAAACGATCATGGGTCTAGAGGCAGAAAAACAGCTGACAACTATCGAAGAGAAACCGGATATAATAATAGCGCCAGTAGGCGGGGGTAGCAACTTTTACGGTTTAGTAGCGCCATTCGTTCATAAAAAGCTGAAAAAAGAAAGCCAAGTCAAGCTCTTAGCTGTTGAATCCGAGACATCGGCTAAACTGACCCAAGGAATCTATAGTTATATCCGCTTACAAGGCCCGATTTCAAGCTACCTCGGGAAAACATACGAATTCGAGATTGAGAACCCAAGACCGGAGGTCATGGGTATCGGTATACAGACATCAAATACAGCCCCCTTACTTGGATACCTTAACAATATCGGCATTATTGACACGGTCGCCTATCCTAAAGATGAAAAAGTAATCTTTGAAGCAGCAAAAACATTCCTAAAGACAGAGGGCCGCCTCATAGCCCCAGAATCAGCCTACGCAGTTAAAGCTGCTATCGACGAGGCGAGACTCGCGAAAAAAGAACAAAATGAGAAGGTCATCCTCCTCTCTGTAAGCGCTACAACTTTTATGGATTTTGGGGAAAAGAAAAGGTATATGAAATTTATGGCTTGATAATAATAAGGCAAACCTTTCTTCAGATTCCCTAAGAGACTCGAAAAGGATTTCTATAGTATATTGACCTGTTTCGTGCGCGTGGAACGGAAAAAAAAACTCTTACACATTTCAATCATCCTCTGATCTAGGCGGGAAGGGAATGCTGGGACGAGGTTGGAAAAGAGAGTCTTCGTTATCCTCTCTTGCCACGTCCTAGAAGTTATCGTAATACGCGCTCTATATCATAGTCACAGATATCATATCCTTGGCATATTAGTCAATTCGGTCAATCTAGGGGTGTAACGAATGGGGAAATGGAAAACAAAGGAGGACGCAGTCTCGATGTTCGTGGTGAGGATGGTTAGCCTCATCCTAGACCTCTCCTTTAACTCATCCTATCAATGGTTTACCTTGGTCCAGCGGAGGGCACCATCAGTTGCAGCCGCCTTCATATACACAGGAGCTAAGACCCTATCTCCCAAGGGTTCAGATAACATTACGGAACTTTGTCTATGAGCGTTAAAGTTCTTTCTGGTCTTGGAGGTTCCCTAAGCTGGTATTCTTGGTCGTAGAGGGCCTAGATGCCTCAGGGAAGACAACCCAGGCGCAGAGACTCAGGGACCATTTGGAGGCGAGAGGATGCGCTGTCTACGCTCGTTTCCACCCTGAAAGTGACAACTGGGCGGGGATCAGGGCGAGGCGCTTCCTTTTAGCGGATGGGTGGAGTGCCCACTTTGCTGCTGCGATGTTCTACATAGCTGACGTCCTCAGGAGTGTTATCATAACCCCGTGGCGGGCCTATGACTATGTCATCTATGTCCGATACCTTATGGGAACGATATATTTGCCTCCGCCCATAGGGGTCTTTGCCTACCGATTCTTCACCACCATCCTCCCCAGGTCGAAACACGTCTTCTACTTAGATATTAAACCCGAGGAAGCCTATTCTCGTATCGTTCGAGGTCGAAGCCAAATAGAAATGTTCGAATCTAAAGAACAGCTCGAGAAAATTGGGTCCCGTGCCTTTGCCTTGGCTAGTTCTAGCCGATGGATCATCATTAACGGGGCGGGAACTGAGGAAGATGTCTGGGAACGGATCTTGGCTAAACTAAAGTCTAATCTTTGAGATCGTTTTCGCACCCAGCGGATCAATCCATCGCACGCATATTGTTTGCAGTAATGATGGATCCCATAGATCTGGGACCATGTATTATTTCAAGAGATATTTAATAATCTCCATGAAACAACTCCTAGATTGTTATGGCACGAGACCCCATTTGTGGGATGCATGTTGATGAGACATTAGCCGCATTCACCGCGGAGGTGGAAGGGAAGGCCTATTACTTCTGCAGTGATGCCTGCATGCTCACTTTTGTCCAACCTGAAGAGGAACGCGTATTGCTGAAACGCATGGTTGTTTTCAGTCTCGGCTTCGGGCTTCTGACGATGGCGATCATGTTCTACCAGGGCCCGCTTCCTTGGTTATCCAAGCGGATGTGGGCTTTCCTCCTTGCTACCTCGGTTCAGTTTATCCCGGGCTGGAGATATTACAGGGGAGCCTGGAGGGCTATCAAAGCTCGGACCATGAACATGGACACTCTTATAGTCGTGGGGACCTCAACCGCCTGGGTATATAGTACCATTGTTGTCTTCTTCCCTCAAATAGCCCCCAGCAACGAGGTCTACTTCGATACCGCAGCTTTGATAATCGCCTTGATCTTGGTGGGTAAACTCCTCGAAGAGATCGCAAGGGGGAGGGCCTCTGAGGCCATTCGCAGACTCTTAGATCTCCAACCACCTGTGGCACGGATCCTCAAAGAAGATGGGACGGAAGAGGAGTTGCCAGTGGAGGAGGTGATGCCCTTCGACGTAGTCATTGTGAGACCAGGAGAGAAGATTCCTCTAGACGGAGAGATCCTTGAGGGGAACTCCTCAGTGGACGAGAGCATGGTCACCGGAGAGAGCATCCCCGTGGTCAAGTCTGCAGGGGACGGGGTAATTGGGGGAACGGTAAACAAAGAGGGAGCCCTCAAGGTGGAAGTCACTAAGATCGGCATGAATACCACCATGCAACAGATAGCCCAGATGGTCGAGGAAGCTCAGCTCAGCAGGGCTCCTATCCCGAGGGTCGCCGACATAGTCGCTGGATACTTCGTGCCCATAGTCATCACCGTCGGCATCATCACTTTCGCCGGATGGTACTACGTTATGGGATCAACATTCGGGTTTGCCCTTAGGGCGTTCATATCTGTGGTGATAGTGGCATGTCCCTGCGCAATAGGCATCGCGACTCCTACAGCAATCCTTGTAGGGGCAGCCAAGGGGGCAGAGAATGGGATCCTCATAAAAGGAGGAGAATACTTGGAAAAGACCCGGGAGCTCCAGGCCATCGCTTTTGATAAGACGGGGACCCTCACAAAGGGGGAGATCACCGTCACGGATGTTATCTCTGAAAATGAGGGACTCATTAGGCTAGTAGCCTCCTTAGAACGACGCTCGGAGCATCCCATTGGGGAGGCAATTATGAAATATGCTAAAGAGAAGAGATTGAACCTCCTAGAGCCAAAAAATGTAGAGGCCCTAGCTGGGAAAGGGATTAAGGGAACTGTCGATGGCCAGGAGATGATAGTAGGCACACAAAGACTCATGGATGAGATCGGGGCCAAGATCTCTGAAGACCTCAACGCCAAGGCTGACCAGCTATACGGGGAAGGAAAGACCATCATCTTCATCTCCTCAGGTGGGAAGGTCAATGGCCTAATCGGGGTAGCCGATGAGATCAAGGAAAATGCCGCCGAGGTGGTGGCCAAGCTGAAGAGCATGGACCTACAGGTAGTTATGATAACGGGAGACAACAAACGCACAGCCGAGACCATCGCAGGGAAGGTAGGGATAGACCACTACCTCGCTGAGGTCCTTCCACAGGACAAGGTCCAGGTTATCAAGGGTCTCCAAGAGGAGGGGTTGATCGTCGCGATGGTGGGGGATGGCATCAACGATGCTCCAGCTCTGGCCCAGTCAGAGGTGGGTATCGCCTTAGGGAGCGGGACAGATGTGGCGAGGGAAACGGGAGGGATCATTCTGATCAGGAATAATCTAATAGATGTCGTAATAGCCATACAGCTGAGCAAGGCAACCTACTCCAAGATCAAGCAGAATCTGTTTTGGGCCTTCGGATATAACATGATGCTTATCCCCATTGCGGCTGGATGTTTCATCCGTTGGGGGCTGAAGATGCACCCCCTCTTCGCCGCCGGGGCGATGGCATTTAGTAGCATTAGCGTAGTCTTTAACAGCCTCCTCCTGAGGGGGTTTAAACCGAAGCTATAGCCGTTAGCCAAATCCCTCAATGTGAAGACTATTCCACTCTTTAGAGGGGATTCCTCACGCGCGTGAAAAAGTCCAGACTACAATATCGCTATTGCCCTTGAGAACCGCGTTAACATAATACAACTCACAAGCCCGACTCCGAAAATAATAGATATCTTCTAACCATCAAGTTGTCGATGATCTTCTCCCAGACGAGGGATATACCTTTATGGGCGCGAGATGGATAGGGATATCACCGAAAAAAATCCGGGAATCAGATGAATGGACCAGAAATTATTATAGATAACGGTGAACATCTCAATCGAAGTTAGAAAAGAGGACCCCCATGAAGCAGCTAAGCCACAACGGAGTCATGGTCCCCCCCAGATACAAAGGCCAGGATCTCACCATCAAGGTCAAGGGCCATACCATTACGCTCAACAACAAACAGGAGGAACGGGCCATGGCCTGGGCCAAAAAGATAGGCACACCCTATGTTGAGGACCCCGAGTTTGCCTCAAATTTCCATAAGGACTTTTCGGAGATCCTCGGGACGACTGTCCTCCCAGGAGATGTCGACTTCACCCCCATCCATCGGATCATCATAGCGGAACGCGAGACCCGTGCCAACATGACGCGTGAGGAGAAGAAAGCCCTTGCGGCCAAAAGAAAGGAGATCCGGGAGGCGAACAAGGAGAGATATGGCTGGGCTACCATAGACGGGGAACATACACAATTGGGAAACTACACTGTAGAACCCAGCAGTATATTCATGGGCCGAGGGCAGCACCCCATGAGGGGAAAATGGAAGGAGGGGCCTAGGCATGAGGATGTCGAGCTCAATCATTCCCCTAATGTACCATATCCACCCGGGGCCTGGAAGAAGATCTACTGGGAACCAGAGACCATGTGGATCGCAAGATGGAAGGACAAGCTTAGTAACAAGATCAAATACGTCTGGCCTCACGACTCTAGCACCATAAAACAGAGGAAGGACATTGATAAATTTAATAAAGCCCGTGAATTCAGGAAAAACATCAAAAAGGTCAAAAACTATATCAACGACAACCTAGACTCCGATGACCTCACCAGGAAACAGACCGCCACGGTCACATTCCTCATAGACCACTGTAAATTCAGGGTAGGCGACGAGAAAAGCGAAGACGAGGCCGAGACCATCGGAGCTTCCACCCTCCGCCCTGAGCATATAAACTTCAATCGGAACGGCACGGTCACATTTAATTTCATTGGAAAGGACTCAGTCCGACACACCCTCTGCGTCGCGATCCCCGACTCCGTCGTCAACAACCTCAAGGAGTTCAGCGGAGACCCTGAAAAGCCCCTATTTGAGAAAGTTAACTCGGAGCGGGTAAGCCACTTCCTTGACGAGGTTATGACGGGCCTCTCCGCCAAGGTATTCAGGACCCACTACGCCACGACTGCCGTGGAATCAGCACTAAACCGGACTCAAGTTGCCCCAGAAACCCTTGAGTACGTCAAGAAACACGTCGCCATTATGGCCAACCTCGAGGCAGCAAAGGTCTGTAACCACAAGCGCTCCATCCCTAAGACCTGGGAGCAATCCCTCCAGAAGAAGAGAGACCGCCTTGAAACTAGAAAGGTTAAGGCTAGAGAGAAAGAGAAAAAGCTGAAGCAGAAAACTGTGGAGACAAAGGAGAAATATAAGGAACGGCTCGGCAATTACCATCTGAAACTAGAGAAACATAAAGTAAAGCTGGAGGAGTACAAGGGGAAGTTCGAGGAGAGGAGGCTACAGGAGAAATCCACAAAGGGCATAGAGAAACGCATCGCCTCGAAGAAAAGGGCCATTAGGACTCAGCGGGAACGCAATAAGAACCTCAAGATCAAGCAAAGGGAGCGCCTAGAGAAATTGAAGATGAGGATCTTACAGATAAAAAAACGGGATAGGGAGGCCATCCAAAAACTCAAACTTCAGATTACGGCCCAGGCGGAGACACGGGACTACAACCTTGGCACATCCATGAAAAGCTACATTGACCCACGAATCTATTACAACTGGAGCCAGAAAGTTGATTACAACTGGAGGAACGTCTATTCTAAGACCCTCCAGAGTAAATTCAGCTGGATAGACCCTGAAGGACTAACAGGTCAGTTACCACCTCAGTCTTAAATCATAATAAACCCAGACATAACAAGATTCCACAATGAAGAACCTGGTTAAAAGAAAGCTCAAGGCAGGTAAACCCAGCATCGGCACATGGATCACAGTAGGCCATCCCGACGTCTCGATGTACCTCGCCGACCTAGGATTCGACTGGCTCGTCTGTGATATGGAGCACGGCCCTTTCGGCCCCGAGACGTATCATTTCATGGTCCAAACGATGCTCTACAACCGGGAAAACTGCCTGCCTATGGCCCGTATACCATGGAACGACCTTATTTGGGCTAAGAAGGCTATGGACGCCGGTGCTACGGGTCTCGTTATCCCCCGAGTTGAGACTGCGGAGATGGCCCAGGAGACGGTCAGGATTATGAAGTACCCTCCCAAAGGAGAGAGAGGCGCGGGCCCTAGACTCGCCGCATTCCAGGACCCGGACTACTTTACCACAGTCAATGAGGAGTCCCTCGTGGTTGTCATGATCGAAACCCAGAGAGGACTAAATAACATCGACGAGATATTTGCTGTAGAAGGAGTCGATGCATGCTTCGTTGGTCCATCAGACTTCACATTAGATATGGGGATCCACCGCCAGTACACCCACCCTAGATTCACAGACGCCCTGGACATGATAATCAGAGCTGGGGAGGAGTACGGAGTCGCCCCTGGGATGCACTGCCAGACATCCAGCGGCCCCACCAACATCAGTAACGCTATAGAACAAGGATTCAAGTTCTGCGCTGTCAGCAGCGACGTGGGATTCCTCCGGGCAGCCGCTGCTGATGCCATCAACGAAGTCAAGGGCTGGAAAGCCTCAGAGAGAGAAGAGATAGAGCTCTAAGGAAAGGCACTCCTTCCACCATTAAACACAAATTAAGCTCAGGTCCACATCTCAAATGGCGGTAACCCCCATGCTCAACCACATTACTATGATTATCCGGAATAGGCACACAAAACAAGATGACTCTGCCCACGCAGCTGTAACCATGCTATTTATTGAGACTGGGGGAACACTCAAAGTCCTTCTTGTTATGAGAGCAATACGCACGGGATATCCCTGGTCTGGAAATATGGCGTTCCCCGGAGGAAGGCGAGACCACGGAGATCCAGACCTCATGGCAACAGCATACAGGGAAACACAGGAGGAAACAGGGATAGACCTGACACATTGCAAGACCATTGGACCTCTTGACGGCCTCCACTCGACGGTGATTCCCGATCTATGCATACAACCTTTCATGTTCTTCTGTAAGGATCCCCCAGAGATGGTCCTGAACGAGGAGCTCATAGCGCACTATTGGATACCCCTTGAGGAGTTGGATGTGTCCCGGGGCAAAACCAGGGTAGGTCCTCGAGAAGTTCCCGCATACCTCCTCAAAGGAAAAGTAATATGGGGTCTCACTTACAGGATGCTAGAGAAAGTTTTTGACATTCTCAATGGCGAGACATAGTCTTCAGTCCTTCAGGAACCTAGCAAGCGCGTCAGCTACATCCCCAGGCAGATCACCCACAGTTACTCCTGCGTTCCTAAGCGCCTCAATTTTTCCGATGGCAGTCCCAAAATTGCCTAACACTATGGCTCCTGCGTGGCCCATACTCTTACCTGGAATTGCTGCCCTACCCGCAATGTAAGCGGCAATAGGCTTTGTGAACCCACCATTTAAGATGAATTTCGCAGCCCTCTCCTCAGCATCCCCGCCGATCTCCCCGATCAGGGCGACGGCCTCCGTATCATCGTCTTCCTCAAACCACCGCAAAACATCAATGAAATCAAGGCCCACTACGGGATCACCCCCTATGCCTACGCAGGTGGACTGCCCTAGCCCACGTCTGGAAATATGGGATGCAATCTCGTAGAACAAGGTCCCGCTACGTGACACGATTCCGATGTTTCCCCTCTGGAAAACCTGCTCGGGCATTATCCCCATCTTTATCTCACCCGGCTTTATTATCCCGGGACAGTTCGGCCCGATGATTGTCGTGCCCCTCAGCCGAGCGTGGGCCACAAGCTCCATGGTATCTCTAACGGGCACACCCTCAGTAATTACTATCACCGGGTCAATCCCTGCCTCAACAGCCTCTAAGGCGGGATCGAGAACGAATCGAGCCGGGACAAAAAGAATCGATGCATCAACTTCTACATGAAGCTGCGCCTCGGCTATTGAGTCAAAGACAGGCACACCCTCAACCTCAATTCCTCCTCTTCCTGGAGTAACTCCCGCTACGATCCTAGACCCGTAATCCAGCATGAGCCTCGTGTGGAAGCTGCCTTGGGTACCAGTTATCCCCTGGACGAGGACCCGGGTATCGGCGTTTATGAACCTGACCAGTTCAGCTCCCCCCGACCAAGGAGACTGCCCTCTCTGCTGCCTCCTCCATTGTCTCCAAAGTGGATATCCCCTGGGCTCTGAGAAACCTCCTACCTTTCTCCTCGTTTGTGCCGACAAGCCTGACGACAAGAGGTATATCAGCACCCATCCGACTTCTTGCCATCACTAATCCCTTTGCTATATCATCGCAGCGAGTGATGCCCCCTAGAATATTTACGAAGACCGCCTTCACACGAGAGTCCTCCATTACAAAGGAGACCCCGGCCTCGATCCTCTCCGCGGAGGCCCCTCCACCGAGATCCAAGAAGTTAGCAGGTCGTCCTCCGTAGAGGGTCACAGTATCGAGGGTGGCCATTGTGAGCCCCGCTCCATTTCCCACGATCCCAATGTTGCCATCCAGCTCCACATAGGTGAGACCAAGGTCTTGTGCCTTTATCTCCCTCGTTGATAGATCGCTAAAGCCCCCAGATCTGGAGACCTCCACGAGATCCGGATGCCTAAAAAGAGCATTAGTATCTATGTTCAGACGGGCATCCAGGGCTACGAATCCATCGGGTGTTAAAACCAAGGGATTAATCTCAGTGAGCTCGACATCCTTCTCCCAAGCGACACGATACAATCTCCCAATAATCGAGGCGAGGGAGAACATCTCATCTCCGGAATAGCCTAGAAGATCGGCGATCCTCCTGCTATGGTGATCCCTCAGACCGATCACGGGGTCCACAGAGTGCCTCACGATACTTTCAGGGGTCATAGATGAGACCTCCTCAATATCAACGCCCCCCTCTCTGGAGGCCAGCACCACGTAGGACCTGGTCCTCCGATCAACTGTAACGCCTAGATAGAGCTCATCGGTAAAATCAATTTTCTCCTCTATAAGAAGTCGTCCGACCTTAGCACCTCTAACCTCTGAACCCAAAAGATCCATGGCGACAAGTTCAGCATAATCCGGGGAGTCCGCAAATTGTATGCCCCCCGCTTTTCCTCTCCCCCCCACAGGTACCTGAGCCTTTATTGCCACGGTCCCTAGCCTAGTTACGGCCTCCCTTGCCTTTCTCACGGAATCCACAAGGTTTCCTCTCGGGGTTCGAATGCCATAATCCAGAAAGATCTTTTTCGCCTGATACTCGAGGAGCTTCACTCGGCAGTCACCCGACCGGCAACTAGAACAGTTGCTTCCAGATTAATAAAATAAAGGGTATGAAAACAAAAACTAGGATAGCACTCACTTGTGTACCTCGATAAGATAGTCAATACTCTCATATGTGTTGATGAAAGGTGTAGAGAGCCTCTTATCCCCCGGAGTATCTCAGATACCTGATGATAGCCACGACTATACTAATGTCCTTTAGGACCTGACAGATCTTGACGTCACGCATATGACTTTTTAACAAAGGCGTCAAAGAAAGCTAGCTTACCCGATAAATGTTATATATTAATGATATATTTTTCATATGAAGAAAGTATCATGTGATTAACAAGGTGAAAAAAGGCATAAGTGAGACTTGCTACCGTTTCTTCTCAACTCTGGCAAATCCAACGAGATTAGCGGTATTAGAGAGCTTAATGGAGAACCCGATGAACGTGACTCAACTTGCTGAAACATTGGGCAAAGAGCAGAGCATGATTTCTCATAATCTCCGCCCCCTGGTTCGGTGTCAGTTTGTTAACGTTGAGAAGAAAGGCAGAGAGCGACTCTACTCAGTAAACCGCGAGACGCTTGATCCCCTCTTTAAAGTGATAAAGAAGCATTTCGTCAAATGCTGCTTATCAAACTTGAAATGCCAAGAAAATGAGAAATGAAAGCTATCCATGGCAGGCTGATCCTATCTTGGGCTCGCCCTAAAAGACTCCGTAAATTGTTCTCTACAAATGATATAAATCCAACAAAAACGCGAATAAGCGAATTGTTTTCTATAAAGGGTATAACCCCAACAAACATGAGAGTACATGAATTGTTCTACTTTATATGCCACGGCTTCATTGGAATGAACGTGAAACACGCAATCCACTGGGCAAACTAACAAACAACTTCAGGAGCTGGCCAACTAGTAGGTAACGGCGTGCGGATTTAGTAGTATAAAGCTGGATAGAAAGTCAAAAATGCATTAAGGAAACAGACATAAGTTGAGTAAAGTCGATTTTTCAAGAGTAACGTTAGAATCTCTTTAAAAAAAGATAAATTCAACTTAGATAACCGCAGTCTTAAAAAAGTATACATTGAATGTCGATCCAATAGCGTCGTGGAAGTTCTCAAAAGAAAGGCGGAATAACTTAATTGGATGATGGAACATGAGTTCCTCGCGGCCCAGATGGAAGAAGTGCGTGTATAGAAAGAGTTGAGGTAGAAAAGATGGCTTATGTCAGAAAGAGAAACGGACAACTCGCTAAATTCGACCAAGAAAGGATCACTGAGGCGATCTGGAAAGCGTTTAAGGCGGTTGGCGGAAAGGAACGATATATTGCTCAAGGGTTGAGCGATCAAACAGTAGAAAAAATCCATGAAAGGGTTGGTTTAGATGGGGTTCCCACAGTAGAGGAAGTTCAGGACATTGTGGAGAATACCCTGATTCAGAATGGGCATGCCAAAATGTCTAAGGCTTACATCCTGTATCGGCAGCAGCATAAAGAAATGCGGGAGATGGCGGCACTGCTGAGTTCTGATGATCTGGTAGAACAGTATTTGGACCGCGCAGATTGGAGGGTGAAAGAGAACTCGAACATGAGTTACAGCCTCCAAGGCCTAAATAACTATCTCTCATCATCCGTAATCTCGAATTATTGGTTAAACCGGATCTATCCACCGAATATAGGGAAAGCGCACAGGTCAGGGGCCTTCCATATTCATGATCTCGCGGTTCTGGGACCGTATTGTGTGGGCTGGGATCTACCGGATCTGCTGTTATCTGGATTTAAGGGAGTACCGGGGAAGGTGGAGAGTAAACCGGCGAAGCATCTCAGGACCGCTTTAGGTCAGGTGGTAAACTTCTTCTATACGCTTCAGGGAGAGGCTGCCGGGGCCCAGGCCTTCAGCAACTTTGACACATACCTAGCCCCATTCATAAGATACGATGGAATAGAAGAACAGGAATTAAAACAGATTATGCAAGAGTTCCTTTTCAACATAAATGTTCCAACCAGAGTCGGGTTCCAGACACCCTTCACAAATATCACCCTAGACATTAACGTTCCAAAATTCCTCAAAGATGAACCAGTCATAATCGGGGGTAAAATTCAGGACGCGGCTTACGGGGACTTTGAAAAGGAAATGGCCCTTTTCAACAGTTCATTTGCTAATGTACTCAGCGAAGGAGACGCCTCAGGTCGAGTTTTCACATTCCCCATCCCTACGTATAACGTCACAGAAGATTTCGAATGGGAGTCCCCTGTCGCAGAACAGATCTTTAAGATGACGGCAAAGTATGGTATCCCATACTTTTCGAATTTCATCAACACCGATATGAACCCAGAGGATGTGAGAAGCATGTGCTGTCGCCTCAGGATCGATAATCGAGAGCTGCGGAAGCGGGGCGGGGGATTCTTTGGGTCGAACCCGCTGACGGGATCCATTGGTGTTGTAACAATGAATATGCCTCAGATTGGCTACGAACAACCATCAGAGGATAAATTCATGGAGAGACTGGGGGAGCTCATGGATATGGCGAAGGATAGCCTCGTCATCAAGCGCAAAGTGGTAGAGAGGTTCACAGAGAAAATGCTATACCCGTATTCAAGATACTACCTGCGCAGAGTTAAGGAAGCCTTTGACTCATACTGGGCGAACCACTTCTCAACGATAGGCCTCGTTGGGATGAACGAGGCGTGCCTGAATCTGATGGACACAAGTATTGCCTCCCCCGAGGGGCTCAGTTTCGCTGAGAGGGTAATGAACTTCATGAGAGAAAGACTCTCCGACTACCAGGAAGAGACGGGACACATCTTCAACCTCGAAGCAAGTCCTGCTGAGGGCACATCATATCGTCTAGCACAGATTGATAAGTTGAAGTACCCGAACATCACAGTGGCAAACGAGAGTTATATGTCGGGAGGTGCAGAGCCATTCTACACTAACTCGACGCATCTCCCAGTGGATTACACCGATGATGTCTTTGAGGCATTGGTGCATCAGAACAAGCTTCAACCTCTCTATACGGGCGGGACTGTTCTTCACACCTTCTTAGGGGAGCAAGCTCCTAGTTGGAAGGCTGCATCTGATCTGGTGCGGAAGATTGCAGAAAACTCTTCTGTTCCCTACTTTACTTTGACCCCGACTTTCAGCGTCTGTCAGAGCCACGGATATCTCCGCGGGAATCATCCAAAATGTCCCGAGTGTAACTCCCCTGCGGAAGTCTACTCAAGGGTCGTGGGATATCTCAGGCCTGTTGATCAATGGAACGACGGGAAGCGATCGGAGTGGCGAATGCGTGAGACCTATGATAGGGGCGTGAGCCTGGTTGAGGCTAATCAAGAGTGAGGTTCTGCGGGTTCAAGAAATCTACTCTCGTGGACTACCCTGATCGGGTGTCCTCTATTCTTTTTGTGCCGGAATGTAATCTCCGGTGCCCTTTTTGTCAAAATTGGAGAATCGTAATTGAGCCTGAGGGGCCTTTCCTATCAGAGGATGAGGCATTAGACATATTAGGAAAGAGACGAAGGTTCATCGACTCTGTGGTGATAACAGGGGGAGAACCCACCTATCAAGAAGGGCTCCCGAAGTTTCTCAAGAGGCTGAAGGAAAAGTGCTTCTCGGTAAAACTAGACACTAATGGAATGAGGCCAGACGTGCTGGGGGAGTGTCTGGCGCTCGTTGACTATGTTGCCATGGATATTAAGACTGCGCCCGGGCGTTACGGTGAGATAGGTGGTTCCTCTGAGGCGTTAATAGAGAGCGTGGGGCTGCTGCTTGCGAAGGGAGAGGATTATGAGTTCAGGTGCACCGTGGTTCCAGGCTTAGTGGATGAAGGAGCAGTTTTAGAGATGGGAAGGGCTGTATCAGGAGCTAGACGGTTCGCGTTCCAGCAGTTTGTCTCTGGTGACACATTGGACCCGGAATTTCGAGAGGTAAAGCCTTTCGGAAGGGGAGTGATTAAAGGGTTCGGGGAGCTTATGGAAAGCTACGTAGATGAAGTTATTCTAAGGATTTAGCCCGAGGACATGGGAAATAGAAGCTTTCATCCCTGGATAGGTGCTCCGGCCGGGATTCGAACCCGGGATCTCCAACTCGAAAGGCTGGAATGCTTGACCGGACTACACCACCGGAGCCAGGGGGGGTTATTGGTATTGGGGCGTTTATATGTTTTCCCGGGTTGGGGTGGTGTTTTTATCTGGGTTGGCCAGGTATCTTGTTGGGGGCCCGTAGCTCAGTTTGGTTAGAGCACCTGGCTCATAACCAGGTGGTGGTGGGTTCAAATCCCTCCGGGCCCACCATTTAAAATCATTGATTCATGCACGAGTCTAAAGCCGTCTTTTTTCTCACGCCCGCGAAAAGATGAGATTAAGTGGAGACGGCACTGGCAATGAAGATTGAGGCTCTCAGTGCGTTAAAGGCCCCGAGGAAGTCATTTTGAATAAACCTGAACCCTTTTCCGTCGAGCCTCTCAGCGGAGGGCATAAACTCAACAGCATCCCCTAATCTTGAGTTGGTAAACCTGACGACTATCTCCACTGGAGTCTTAAACACGAATGGCTTCACGGTCACTCCCCCTTTCAAGGCCTTTGTGGCATTCTCCCGGATAAGGGCCCTCGCGATATCGGGGTGGAGGCACCTAGCTGAGGTTCGCCCAATGGCTTCTTTCACCACCGCTACCTCAATGCCGGGATCCAGCTCCTTCGCTTCCTGAGCTGTCGACTGATCCCCCGCTAGGAAAACCAATGGGACTCCAAAGTGGCCTGCGATCCCCGCATTGATAGCGGTCTCACCCACCTCCATCCCGTTGATGGTGACGCTCTCAATGGTGCGCCCTGAGATCGTGTGGCTTAGCACCCCATGCTTAGTCCCCTTCTTAGCATGGTATCCCACAAAGAAAACGGCATCGAAGCTGCTGTCGATCCCTGCCATCTGGGTGAGGGGCTTGGGGGTCCCCCGGACCAGCACCGCCGCCTTATTGAGAACTTCGGGCTCGATGTTCCTCATACCTCCATGGGCGTCGCTCACCACGATCTCGGCCTCTGGGACTACCTCCAAGATACCGTCAATGGCAGCGTTCACGTCGGCCACCATAAGGGCCCTCCCCGTCCTGTACTCAGCCTTATCACGGCCCGTTTGGCTCCCGTCTACGACGCCGGATATCCCTTCCATATCCACTGAGATGAAAACTTTCATTTAGAATCTCCCATGTAGGGTTGACACTCCGCTGATAAATGCTTTTCAGGAGAAACCCACGAGGCTCAGGCGGTCATCCGTCGGTAGATCACCCTCCTGTCGAGGATAGCCATGTCTACCGGGATGTCGACGTTCTCCATTTTTGGCACAGTTAGGATGTCCCTCTAAGACCACCATTTCCGGTCACATCCTCTGTCTCGAGGTTCCAGTCAAACCTCCCACTAACTGGATTAAGGGAGTCCTTGCTCACTTTTACTAGCTCAAACGCGAGTCTGTTAGAGATGGAAAAATGCCCTCCTACCGTGGAGAGGAGTACTGGATTATCCTTGATAGTCCTATCAAGATCCCCCCCCGGGGGGGATACCGCTTTTCAGTCAGCTTGGAGTTGTCCTCCCTATAGCCCATGACCCCCTCACCTTTAGGAGTCTCCGCAGTCTTCTCTGCGAGACGGGTCTGGAGATCCGCAATGGAATAGCCCGCCTCCTTGCTGAATCCATCAGAATTTCTCTCACCACCACTCCTAAAAGATGTGGCAGGGAGAGTTTATACGCCTCGGGATCACGGTCATTCCCCAGAGATCCACAAGACAGTCCTCTCTCCGATGAGGACCTCTACCCCCTTGCTTATTCCCACTTAAGTTATCCTCCTGAACTTCACGGCCACTGCTTCCGCGATGGAATCATCCTCATCCATAGTTACGAATCTACAGTTGAGAAGACCCAAGTCCGCCGCGATATAAGACTTTGAATCACTGATTGTATCTCTTATTTTTTAACGTAAAAAATATCCTAGGTCCGTTCACCTTAAAACTGAGGATCCTCATAACTCTTTTAAATGGTCCTGCCCGCCAAGACGTTCGAGATCAGAGAGAAGATATCCCTCGCTAAGGTCTATGAAAAGTTACAGGCATTCAGGGAAGAGGAGGACTGGGAAGGGGAGGAGGTCATATCCCTCCTCACGGAGGTCCTCGACCTAGAGCTGGCGGAGGACTCCATTAAGGGGGTCTTCGCGAGGGATTATGTGAAGCCCCGGCACTACAAGAGGAAGATGGTGGAGACCCCCGTTACCGAGGAAGCCCCATTCTGGGTAAAGCCCTATGAAAAGCGAACCTTCCTAATTGTAGTGGCCCCCAGCGTTGCCAGAGGGGTCAAAAAGCTCCTCACCAACCATGTTGCCAACAAGGTCAGCGAGATCCTCTTCGGGGTCACTGGAGCTATCGTCGAGGTCAGAATCCCTGACGAAATCCTGATGAACCTTCACGAGTCGAACCCACAGGCCACTCGGCTTATCTGGTTTGACAACGTCGACATCCCAGGGGTCAACAAGCTCTGCCTCGCCGGGGAAAGCCTAGCTGACACCGGACTCTACAAGGATTACAAGGAGCACGGGAAAATCTGGTATGTAGTGTTCGGGATACAAAAGCGGGGAATCACCGTTGGTGTGTCACGGAACTGCGTTGTCACCCTGTTCAGTAAGAGCAGCCTCGACGAATTCATCCGCTATCTTACTGATGACTTTTTCTCCCTCATAGATTGATGGCGCCCTCACCGGGACACTTACAGGTTCTCTTTGACGTAGAACCTGAGATCCAAGTCTAGTCTTTCGTGATACCGATCCTACAAAGTTCTGATTACGGGATCTGAGCCTAAGTTCAGTATTCGGATCTCGCTTCTAGTTCCTAGAACAGAGGAACCACGAGTGCCCAGATGGATCTCTAGGCGAGGACCAGCTCCCGAGGGTCGCTCGTGAGAGCTCTCGAGGAGTCTATGGGCCTATAGTTTGGCATGGACTCCATCCTCAGGGTGGGCTCAATCGCCCTGATGAGCACCGCACCGATCTTATTGACTTTAAGGACAACGACATTGAACACCCAGTGCATGGTGTAGATGAAGATCTGCCTAGGTTCTCATCATATGAGGGTATTGTATTTCTTCCTCCCGTGGAAGACCCTCAATTCGATATCCCCGGCCCCAAAGTATGCTCCGGTCTCCAGGGTATCCTCCTCCAGGACCTCGCGGTAAAGCACACGAACGAGGCGCTTCCCCAAAATCCTCTGCGCAACTACCCCAGGTTCCCTTGATTAGAACGAAATGGGAAGAGGTTTCTTCGGATCGGGTCTATTTAGGGTCTCCGTCATTTCGGCTATTGTTCACTTGTCCACGTAGTCCATGGCCTCCCTCTTGGGTTAGACCATAGATGACCACGACGTCCATCTCTAGCTTTTGGATAAAGAAATCGTATTCTAGTATGCTCAGATGCTATGCGAGTGATTTTTCATCAATCCTTGTCGGTTCACTGAGCACCTCGGGGTTAACCTCTCCTCTTTTGAGGCCCAGAGAATCTCCCTCCTCACCGAACGGCTTATCGCACAGAGGTATCTGATGTGTTACTCTTTCATAGTATTCCAGATGGTGAGTCCTTGTCAGAAAATTTTACAAAGAAGGATCTGAATCGTAGTTTTTTAAACGGTTATCCAAGCTAAGATGCACAGCCTAAACGGTAATGCCTCCTCCTTACAGAAAGACTTTAAACCTCAATATGTTTTTCTGAGGTGGGTCCAAGCATTTAGTGGCAGATGTCATCAGACGTTAACATTGAAGGAATCACGATGAGTGAAGAGGATAAGTTCAAAGAGGAACAGGAAGAAAACCCCGTAGAGGGTCCTGTGGCGGCTCCCGAAGAGCAGCCAGTGAAAGAAGAGAAACTCAAGAAAAAGGAGCCCGTCATCGAGAAGGGTGACTTTATCCTAGTGGAGATGACCGGGAGGACACTGGAAACTGACGAGATTTTTGACACCACAGACGAGGAGCTCGCTAAGAGAGAGAACATACATGAAGAAGAGAAAACCTACGGCTCAAAGCTAGTTGTCATAGGAGAAGGCTGGGTCCTCAAGGGCTTAGATGATCGCCTCGTCGGCCTCAAGCTCCAGGAGACAGCCGAGGTAGAAATTCCCCCCGAGGAGGCCTTCGGAGAGAGGAACCCGGAGAATGTGAGGATGGTCCCCTTCAGGGTCCTCAGATCAAAAGGGATCAACCCTGTCGTAGGGCAGCAATTGACGCTAGACGGTAGAACCGCAGTTGTTCGGAGTATGGGTGGGGGTAGAATCCAGCTTGATTACAACCATCCTCTTGCAGGCAGAAGAATCGTCTACCATGTCAAGCCTAGTGTCAAACATGATAACGACGAGGATAAGATTAGGGCTCTCCTAGGGCGTCGGTTCATGGGAATTGATCTAAGCCTCTTCAAGATCAAGATAATGAAGACAAAGGTCAAAATCGAGATTCCCTACGAGATCTTCTTTGGGGATAACATCCAGATCGCGAAGAGTGGCGTTGCCCTCGATATCCAACGCTACTATGATGATATCGCCATGGTCGAATACACCGAGGTCATAAAGCGGGCCGGCTAGGGAAGTCCCCTTGAGGACGGAGGTAGCCGTCGTCGGCGGTGGGCCCGCGGGACTCATCACTGCCCGGGAGCTTGCTGCTCAAGGCATTCGAGTCAAGGTCTTCGAGGAGCATCCGAAGATAGGTACCCCTAACCACTGTGCAGGGGTCCTGAGCATCGAGGGACTCAATCGCATCGGGGTGGAACCAAACATCGATTTTCTCAGGCATGAGATCAAGGGAGGCACAGCCTTCGCCCCGAACGGCACTGGGATCAGGATAATGGGCAGGAAGACCCGGGCTTACATCGTGGACAGAACCGTCTTTGACAAACATCTTGCTGATGCCGCGAGGGACGCAGGGGCTGAGATCGAGACAAAACACCGTATCCGAGATTTTATCATTACGAACGGCAAGGTTGTCGGGGTCAGGGGAGACCTAGAAATCGAAGCAAGTATAGTGATCGATGCAGAGGGCGTTTCTGGCGCTCTAGCTAAAAAAGTGAGGCTCCATAAACCGGAAAGCGGTATCTTGGCGGGCATCAACGCCAACGTCCCCGGCGCCCAACTGGAATCTGACATGGTAGAAGTCTGGTTGGGGAAGAAACTAGCAGAGGGAATGTTCGCCTGGGCGGTGCCAAACGGAGAGGACGAGATACGCTGCGGCCTTGCTACTAGTAAGGGGGACGCCTTGGAACTCCTCAGGAGCTTCATCAAGGCCCGATTTGGGCTCTCGAAGTGCGAAGAGCCCACGAGATGGCCCGTGCTAACCGGGGGACCTATTGACAAGACACACGGGGAAGGAATACTCCTGGTTGGGGATGTTGCTGGTCACACGAAACCTACCACGGGGGGAGGAGTCATCTTAGGGGGTATGTGCGCGATAATAGCTGCTGAGACGGCGATTCAGGCCCTCGAAGAGGGAGACTACTCTGCGAGTTTCCTCAGACGATACGATAAAAGGTGGCGGGAGGCTCTTGGAGGGGAGTTCTCCTCAATGCTCAGGATGCGGAGGTTCCTAAACTCCATTCCTGATCCCCGGATGAATAAGATTTTCGCATCAGTCAAGTCAGCTGGCCTTGAGCCGATCCTGGAGAAGTTCATTGCAGAAGGCGATATGGACCTTCAAAGCGAGTTTCTCAGGAAGGCTCTCACCCACCCTGGGATGCTTCGGGTCCTAACGGGCACTGTTGGCCACCTCGCCTTGGAGGAGTTCAAGAGCCGATTTAACCTTTAAATAATCGGCTGTGGGCTTGATAGTAAGCTGAGCAAAATGCCATCCTGTATCTCCTGCAGTAAGAGGACAGCCCCCGGCGAGAAGACCGTAAAGTTTCAGTGCCCCAGCTGCGGTAACGTCTCCATCTTACGATGTGAAAGGTGTAGACTCTTTGGGAGGGCATACACCTGTCCTGGATGTGGGTTTAAAGGTCCCTAGGCTTGAGTTTTTTCGTCGCAAACAGCACATTTACACAGATCACCATTTGGTGATACTGGGTTTTGGTTGATATAATGTAGATTGTTAAGCATTACAGAAAACTCCCGCGAGAAACGTTTCCTTGAGCTCTGTTGGGGATACTTCAGAATTGCCAAAAAAAATATATTTCATTGTCGGACAACTATTACAGAAAATGACGGTCAGAGGCCTCCCAGAGCCTATGCGGGCTACTCTGTTCTATATCCTATTATTCCTTACTATTGCATGGGGGTTCGAGCTCGTCCCAAGCGCATGGCTCGAAAGGCTCACAGCCGAGATCATGACGGGAATTTTTACCTTACTGAAACTCTCCTCAAGCAACGGGGTCGACAATGGACTCGCATATTTGAGCCTTATGGGGGGCGCCCGGGACGTCTACGTCATCATCATACGGGAGTGCACAGCGATTCATGTTTGGGGTGTCCTAGTCGCCCTGATCCTACCCCTTAACAGAGGGAGCTGGCAAAGGAAGGCCATTAGCCTCGCATTCGGGTGGGTCCTTGTCTTTCTCATGAATTTGTCCCGAATCTTCATCATAGTCTACCTAACGGCTTTCAATCTGCCTCCGTTCACATGGTTCTTCACGAATCCCACGGTAGATACCTACCACTATCCGATAAGCTTCATCTATGGAGTCATTGGCATTGCGATCCTTATTATTACTATTAGCAAGTGGTTTCTTCCTGGGTTCGCTGACACACTAATCACCCTACTCGACGGATTCAAGCCCATGTTCGTCAAGGGAAAAGACTAGGCGTCCTACTAGATGAGCGGCAGCGAGCCCGTAACCTTGTCTAGCAGATCAGACTTATCCGGGCCCAACCCCAGGGCGGTGATGGTACCTGTTGGCACCTCGGTGTGGCCAGCGTCCTGGATGATGATGTTAACGATATCGAGATCAACTGCCTTACTCTGGAGTTCTTTGAGCTCCTTGAGGGACTCGGCCTCTAATGACACCTTCTTGGCCCCTTTATCCCTCCAGTTGCGCCAAGCCTTATGGTTCTCTTTCTTACCGAGATCCGATGCCCCGACGGCGGCATGTGCTGCCTGGGCGATAAGCTTCCCGGTGCTCATCCCGAGGTCCATTCGGAGAACGATGCACATCTTGTACCCGAAGGAGTTTTTGCCCACCTAGGGCACCAACCGGTCTCTGTCCCTAGGAAACATGCAGCATTCCCGGATGTTTTTCATCCCCGTTACAGTCATGGTGAGCCTCTCTAACCCGATGCTCCACCCTGCGTGGGGGGGCGCCCCGTAACTGAAGCTCTCGATGTAGTGGAAAAAGTTGTCTGGATTGAGCCCCTTCTTCCGGAGCTGCTCCCTCAGAAGATCAGGGATGTGAATCCTCATGGTGCCACTGCTAATCTCAACTCCGCTGTATAATAGGTCGAAGGCGTGGACTACCTCGGGGTTATCTTCATAAGGCATAGCATAGAAGGCCTTCTGGACACTGGGCCAATCCTTCATGAAGAACGCCTCATCCCCCACCAGCTCTGTGAGTTTCCTCTCCTGGGGCTTCGAGAAGTCGTCACCCCATGCTATCTCCTCTCCGGAGGCTTGTAGCATCTCCACAGCCTCGGTGTATGTGATCCTCTTCAAGGGTAACTCGGGAATGATGATCTCCCGTTCCAGGAGCTCCATTTCCTTGGGGCACTTTTCATTAACATCTGTGAGCATATGGACAAAGATCTCCTCCAGTACTTTCATCACCGTCTCGTCGTCGGCGAAGGCCTGTTCAATATCCATCTGACGTACCTCGTTGAGATGGGTAGGGGTGTTGAACTTTTCCGCTCTCCAGATCGGTGTGATGGTGTATACCTTCTCGAAACTGATAGCACACATCTGCTTGTAGAGCTGGGGACTCTGTGCGAGGAACGCCTCCTTCTCGAAGTAGGGGAGTCTGAACAGGTCGGCTCCCCCTTCAGACGCAGAAGCTATAACACAGGGGGGCTGAAACTCAAGGTAATTCTGGTCCGTGAGAAACCTCCTGAAAGACGTCAGAAGAGTGTCCTGTACCCTAAAGATTGCGTTGCTTCTTGGCCTCCTGAAATCCATGAAACGATAGTTGAGTCTCGTATCAATCTCTGCCTTCACCGGGCCGAACAGGTCAAAAGGGAGAGGCTGCTGTGCCTTATTCAGGACCTCGATACTGTCCGGGATGAACTCGATCCCTGCCTGGGCGACCTGGGTCTCCACCACCCTCCCAGTGACCTTGAGGACATCCTCCCGGCCCAAGACGAGATCACCGAAATCATTGGAACCATTTTTCTTCACCGTGATCTGGATGTCTCCAGTCTTGTCCCGGAGCACAATGAATATGATCTTCCTGAGATCTCGGGACCGGGTGACCCATCCGGCGATGGTGACCGTTTCCCCCAACATCCCCTTGGAGTCCTCAATGTAAACTCGTTCAAACAATCTAGGTAACACACCTATCCTTGTAGAGCCTATGGGCTAACAATCTCTTGAGTAATAAGAACTTTGGTGGATCAGAAGACGTACTCTACCCTGAGGTCCATGTTCCGGACCCCCTTCGCGATCCTCGTCAAAGCGTTAAGCCTCTTTAGGCTCAGGCGCCGAGCCCCGCGTCCCTGAAGTACGACTCGAGTCTCCGTGGTGCCATCTGGGAGCCAGATAATGTTTATGGTAATAATGTGCTGCCCCGTGAACAGGTCCTCGAGGAACCCCCGGTCGTTGAGACCATCCTCTATGACTAAGCCCCTTCGATTGAACTCATCGCCCACGTCCCTGGGGAGCCTCCCGGTATCCCCCATGAATTTGTTACGGTCCCCCCGTCCAACCACGAGGACGAGGAAGCCCCCCACATCGATCACCTTCTCCAGCCTCCCCTTCTGGAGCTGGGGATTCTTTCTCTCGACTTTTAGCAGATACTGGGCCACCTTCAGATAAAGATCGCTAACTACACCTGTATTGACCTTTTCCTGACACATGTTGCAGAGCATCCCACTCTTCAAGCAGAACTCACATAGTTGTGTTTGCACTTGGCCGTTCCTCCGGCGATTCCCAGAGAAGCCAGATGTCAGACACCAAGTTGGCTATTCTCATTTCATGACCTTTATCTCGATACTGCTCACATTAGTTGGTTGATCTCGGTCAGGAGATGTAAGCCTCTCGGTTCCAATGCTGATGTCCAAGACCTTCAAGTCGTTTACGAACCTATTCTTGATCACTTCTACCACGCCAACCGCTGTGCTGATCGATCTTCCCCTCGCCTTAATGAAGACTTCCTTCTCAGCGCTCTTGAGCAAGATCAAGCAAGCTAGCACATAGTTTAGGACCGGTTTTCTACCAATGAAAACGGTGTTCGATCTCGACATTTTGACTCCTCCAAATATCTTAGATTTAGGTGTGCTACTTGTTGAACGTACCTATTAAAAGTTTGTCGCGTTCTCAATAATTTGGAAAACGGTGAAAAACTGTTTGCATCCAATAAAAATAGGATAAATATGGGATTTAGTGTCTAGAATTGTAGCCGACCGATACTAGTCAAAGATTAATATGGGTATTACCATATGCTTGTAGACTTTGCCGCCGTGGCTCAGCTCGGTAGAGCGTCTGGCTGTTAACCAGTTGGTCATCGGTTCGAATCCGATCGGCGGCGCCAGATTCTTCAATTAACGCTTCTTGAGGACCACGAGTTTGTCCTCTAGACCTATCTTTCCGGAGTTAAGAGCCCTATGATAGATTAGCTGCAAGGCTTCCAGAATTTTAGGTCCCATCCGCTTGAATCCGAGGAGGCGTGCTGTCTCATTGAGTAGAGTCTCCTTCCTTATCCCAAAGGAGTACCCGGTGACCATAGTCAACGCCTTTAGTATCTCCTCAGGGGAGATGTACTCTATGGGCCTGAAGCTCTCGGTAACGCCATCTACCGGGGCTCTCACCCGGACTGAATCAATTCCCTTTGGCCAGAGGAAATCGCCCTTCATTTCAATTTGATCTTTCTCGAGTACCTCTACCTCCTCCTGGAAGGCCACTCTAAATGCGTTCGTTGCCCGGCTCAGCCTAAAGGCGTTGTTCATCCTCTTAAACGCGAGCTCCACGTGGATGGGCCCCTCCCCTTTAACCAGCTGGGGTAGGAGCCGCCTCACTTCGGAGTGGTACTCCCTCAAATATCGCTCCCTGTGATCCGGAGAGTATCTAGTGAAAAGGTAATCGGGTTTCAGCTTCACAAACCTATAGGGCTCCACACCAGGAAGCTCCCCTGGGGGGGTGTCCACTACCTTCACCTGATTAAGGATGTTCCTTTGCGTGGTGGGAGGTTTCAAGGCCTTTTTCGTCGCTTCCTGTCTGGGTTCCTCGTTGGCATCTTTGAGAGCCTTCGCTAGCCTCTGCGCCTCGGTATCCTGCCTTTGCACCCAGTCAGGAGCCCAGATACGGTGGATCCTCCACCCAAGGTTCTCCAGGACCTGGATTCTAAGGCGATCCCTGTCCCGGGCTGTGTCAGCGGTCACATAGTTCTCCCCGTCGCACATGATGCCCAGGATAAACCTACTCGGATCAGCCGGGTCTAAAACCCCTAGGTCCACCCTGAACGCCCCGGAGCCCACCAAGGGCACCGTCTTGTAACCTAGGCGATTCACCTCCTCGGCAACCTTTTCGTCCAACTGGGAGATGAGGATATGTTCTTGGGCCTCAACGTCCTTAAGGTTCCGGGGGCGCCTCTCAGCAAACCTCATATAATGATGAAGACTGTGAACCCCCTCGGCCTGTGTTGCCTGGAGGTTGATGTCATCATATTTGATGCTACTCACAAGAACCACCTTCTCCCGGGCACGGGTTACAGCTACATTAAGGCGACGCTCTCCCCCCTGTTTGTTGAGAGGACCGAAGTTCATCGTTATCTTGCCATTTGTGTCGTAGCCATATCCAACGCTAAAGATCATGACGTCCCTTTCGTCACCCTGAACGTTCTCTAGATTCTTTACGAAGAATCCGTCGAGCCTATCCTCTACGAAGAACTTCTCGAACGTGGGATGCTCCTGGAGCCGGACTTCCACGGCGTCCTGCACGGTATTCATCTGGCTCAAACTGAAAGTGACCACGCCAAGTGTCTTCTCAGGGTGCCTCTCGAAGTGCTCGAAGACGAGATCAGCCACTACTTCGGCCTCCCTCACGTTATTTCTCCTGCCCCCTCTGTCGTAAAGGCCGTCTTTAACGTGGATTAGCTCGAGACCTAGGTCTGAGTCCATCCTTGAGGAGGGGAAAAGCACGAGATTGCCGTTGTAAAATCTGTCGTTGCTGAAGCTGATCAAGGAATCATGTTTGCTACGATAATGCCATTTTAGCATCCTGACAGGGAGGCCGATACTCATGCACTCATCGAGGACGCTGTCGAAGACGTCAAACTCGTAGCCCTCCTCGTCCCAGTCAAAGTCATCATCTATAGTATGTTGAAAAAAGGGGGTGGGCGGAAGCTGCTTCGGATCCCCGGTGATCACTAGGGTATCCCCCCGGTAGATGGAGCCCACAGCATCCTCGGTGTAGATCTGAGAGGCCTCATCGAAGACCACGAGATCGAATTGGGCCCCCGTGGGGATCAGAAACTGGCTCACGCTGATAGGGCTCATCATAAGGCAGGGTTTCAACCTCCTAACAAGATTCGGGATACGCTCGAATAAGTACCTCAAGGGCATATGGCGACGCTTCTTCGCAGCCTCCCGCATCAACACAGTGATCTCCGAGTCTGGGGCTTGAACGAAGACCCCCTGGGGCTTTTGCTCGTTGGCGATCTCGATCACCCTTTGGGAGGTCAATTGAATGAAACGGAGATCCAGATCCTGGAAATCCTTGATGAGCTGCTCATGGTCCTGTCCCCTAAAATTCTTGAGGACTGCATCCTCCTTAAATACGGCATCCAAGAGCCCCTGGTACATGGCCTTCCTGAAGACGTCTACAAGACGATCCCTCTCGACCCTCTCGGCTATGAGGATCTCAAGGAATTGCCCGAGCCCTGCATTCCTGATCTCGGTCTCCTGGGTGTTAAAGTCCACCCAGGTCTGGAGGTCATCAATCCTGGATCGAAGGACACCTAGACTTGTTCTCACCTTTTCAAGAGTCAAACGTCCCCTTGGCTCAGGCCAAAGCTCTCTCTCGAAACGGTCATCGATGGAGTCCAAGGATAGAGAAATATTGCTCCACCTCTCCCCGATAAGGGGATCAGGGGGAAGAGGGGGTCCATCCTGAGAGATGCCCTGAGCTAACCTCTCAGAGACCCCTCGGGGGAGGGCTCTGATTAGCGTCCGAGTCCACCCCAGTGCCTCGAGGACCCCGTTCCAGTCCGTCCTGA
This sequence comes from Candidatus Bathyarchaeota archaeon, assembly GCA_030739585.1. Classification (NCBI taxonomy): domain Archaea; kingdom Thermoproteati; phylum Candidatus Bathyarchaeota; species Candidatus Bathyarchaeota archaeon. The sequence continues at coordinate 43,876 of JASLYX010000002.1, read as the reverse complement.
GGCCACTATAGAGTAGGCCAAAAATGTCCCTCATCTCCTCAGAGCGGCTGTCCACCTCATCCTCGAATCTCTGGATTTCCTCTACGGTCCTCAGGTCTTTCACTAGACCCACAAAGGTCGCCGGGTGCTTGTGGAGACGTGTTGCCAACGCTCCCGATGATAACCTAGAAAGGTTTACAAGCTTTTCCAACGAGTCCATCGCCCAAGATTCCACCTCCCGGAAGCCACTTTTCCGCATAGAGACCCCAGAATTCGTCATTAATTTCGAGGGAAGCACCCCTCGTAGCTTCCTTTCGTCAGCTCTCCATTCGGTAAGGGATCCAGACAGCGCTTCACTGTACCGGAGGAGGGTCTCGTTCGGTTCCGAGTATACGGATAGATTGTCCCTAAGGGTCTTTGGGGCTCTAGAGGTCCCGGCTAATCGGAGGGTATTGGAGGCGTTCTTGAGGGCTACCTCTGCTCCATCAAAGTCGGGGTCCTTACCCTTGTAGTAGATGCCCAAAGTCTTCCTAGCCTTCTCGAGGTTTGCGTCCAGCTTCTCTAGAATTCCGCGGAGTTCTCGCGCAGCCTTGAGATCCTCGACGGCCGTCGCTGGGAACCCCCCGTCCTGTGTCACCTTGGAGATGGCTCCCTTGGCCCTGTAGTAGCTGGGCATCAATACCCTGAAGAAAGAGCTACCGGGGCCCTCCAAGTACTCGATTATCTCGTCGAGTTCCAGGGTTAAGACAGCGTCATCATAGGTTTTAAGCCTCTCCCTAAGCTTTTCCCTATGAGAGTGATCGTTCTTTAGTGTCTCCAAAAGCTGTGTGGCCTCATTTAGGCCACTCCGGTCGAGCCATGACCTCATGGGCCTGAACTCAGTCTTGCACATTCGGGCGAGCTTGGAAATAAAAGTGACCTTCTCTAGGGTTTCAACTTCTCCCTTCAACCCAAGGAATGAGGAGATCTGTTCGGCGCTCCCCTTCAGCTCCTTGAGCCTCTTCGAGACCTTCCTCAGGAAGGCTTCCAGACCCAGCAAGTGTTTGAGAAGACCCCCGTCACCCTCCGATATCGGGGCGAGGAGCTCTGCGAGGCCCTCCCAAGCTTCCTCGATCCTGCCCGCAGTTCCTGGGGGTATGAGGATCAGTCTAGTATCGTAATCCTTTTCGAGGGCCCCCACCCAGGCCCAGTACTCGCCCCACTGCTTCCGGCTCTTCTCAACGAGAGACTGTATAGTCCGAAGGTCTGCGTCTACAAGCCATTTCCGGAGGGGCCTTGGTGTCGCGCTAATGAGCTCAGTAATCTTCTGGAGACGCTCGTACTCCTCTATCGTGCCTGGGATTTCTAGTCCCAGGATCTGAGCGTATTCTTCGGAGGCTATTTCCATATCGTTTGCCGTCGCTATAGTGTTCTCTAAGAGGTGAATCCATTGAGACCGTGTCTCTAGGGTGTAATTTTCCTCGATGCACCCATTCCATGGAAAGATATCTCCTTCTTCGACAACCCTCCAAGCATTGGAGAGCCTCCTGACCTTGTCCTCGAGTTCAAGGAGCTTCCTCTGGTCCAAGGAGTCGAAGGCCCTGAATCCTGTTGGAAAAAGAGGGATCTCTTCAAGGCTTACTAAAGCCTCAAAGATCTGGTAGGGGTTATACCCGATGGGCTCTCTGCGGTTGTGAAGTGCACTCACATAATCGTTGAGTTGATTCCGCCTAGCGATAAGGCGCTCTAGGTCTTCTTCGTTCATCGCGCCCTGAGTTTTGAGGTGTTCGTTGAGGGCCCTGTTGAGCTCGGCCACCACGTCCCGTTTGTTGGCCTTGTGGCTGTGTAACTCAAGGCAGTAATCCTCCAGGTTCCGAGCTCGGAGACGGTTGTAAACAACCTCAAGAGCAGCCATCTTCTCACTGACGAAAAGGACAGTCTTTCCCCGGGCGATAAACTCGCCGATCATGTTCGCGATGGTCTGGCTCTTTCCGGTGCCTGGGGGGCCGTGCATCACAAAGCTCTGCCTTGCAAGAGCATACTGGATGCAGAGCTGCTGGCTGCTGTCAGCGTCCAGAACCTGAAAGACCTCCTTGGGGTCGAGGTTGTCCAGCTCCCCGGCTTTGGGCAGAGGCCCCCTCGCTACAGGGGGGGGATTCACTCCGGCGAGGGCTTGGATTAAGGGGTGCTCTATGATGGTATCCACATTATCCATAAGGTCCTGGTACATTACCAGCTTGTGGAACGAAAATAGGCCCATATGAACCCGGTCCTCTACCTCCCAGCCGGTCTCTCGGATAGTCTCTTGGACCTCAGCGAGGTAGGTTGTAAGGGAGTTTTCGTCCCAGTCGAAGAGCGGGGGGAGCTCGATCTTGTGCTCTAAGTGAAGCTTGAGCCTGAGAGCAGGGTTGAGAATAGCCTCGTCCTCAACGGCGGGAATCTGGACCGTGTAAGGATCCCTGCTGGTCTTCCGGGTGAGCTCCACGGGGGTAAGGACTATGGGGGAGACAAGGGGCTGGTTAGACCCTACCTCGCGCCAGCTGAGCGTCCCGAAGGCGACGTAGAGGATCCGGACCCCTCTCTCTCGGTACTCAGAGGCGGAGCGCCTCGAGAGGTTCCTAAGGACCCGACGTACTCGGGCGGCTTTGATCTCTTTGGGAACAATCTGGGTTTTCCGGGGGCGGATCCTGCGTGGGGGTTCCCCAGAGTCCTCAGGGGGCTCCCAGATCGACCAAGATTTATCCTTTACAACGAGTCTCTCGAAGAAAGGGTTGATACTAGGTCTACAAAACTCAAGATTAGAGCTGCGGGTGGGCCTGAAGTTGACTAAGCGATTCCTCCTGCTCAGATCAATGAGTTTGAGCCTCCAATCGTCGACTCTGCTTAGAACTTTGGATAGGGAAGCCGAATTCATAGGCTGTTTTAACCCTCCTGTGATAAACATGGCGTTTCTCATGAATAAAGGTATTTCCAGCCTCCCAAGATGGAGCAGGAAAAATCACGCAGGAAAGCATGGAAAAAGCCTATATTGAGAGGGTATAAACATGTTTCATTAACTAAAAATAATTCTAAGGGGGTTTCTAGCCCCAATTTAGGCCCCCATAAAGTGCTCCCAGCCCCGTTTTTCAATAGAGGTCTCCACTCCGTTTTTGGCGGTTCTGATGTCTGTTTCAGAGGTAGCTACGCCGAGTTCTAGGAGTCTGCATCCTACAAGGGCTAAGGCTTCCCGGGCTTCTTCGAGACGTCCCTCCTCTACGGTGAAGACCAGCTCGTATTCCTCCCCACCATAAAGGGCAAGATCGTCCGGGTTTAGTTCATGATGATCAGCATACGCGACCACTTCGGGGGGGATCGGAAGGGCCTCAACCCTGAAGCCGACTTTGCTGCTCCGGGAGAGGTCGTGGAGGCTCGCGGAGAGTCCATCGCTGGAGTCGATGGCGGAAGTTACTGCGCCAGACTCGGCGAGGGCGATTCCCTCCCGAATCCGGGCCTTCGGATTATAAATTGATTGGACCAGAGCCTCCTTTAGGCCCTCGGGAGCCTCCAGTCCCGTGAGGAGGGTCTTGAGGGCGGCGGCAGTAAGACCGAAGGGCCCCGTGGTGGCAAGGATTTCACCGGGCTTGGCCCCCTTTCGGGTCATGATCCTCTCCTTCGATGAAACACCAAAGGCGACTCCGCTAATAACGATGTCCGAGGCTTCATTTGTATCTCCTCCGATAACGTATCCCCCGTACTCCCGAGTGCCGGCCTCAAATCCTTTGGCCATCTCCTCGACTATCTCCACCTCGAGGTCTCGGGGTATCCCGATGGATGCCATGAAGCTTAGGGGTGGGACTCCTTTTGCCCCAAGATCGCTAAAGTTCATGACAACGGCCTTCCTCGCCGCCTGGTAGGGGGTCATCCCAGGAGGGACATCGGTCTCCCAAACCAGCATATCGGTATTCAGGACGGCGACTCTGCCATCCCTGAGGTCTATGGCAGAAGCGTCCTCCCATAAGGGGAGAGGCGTTCCGGGCATGGGGGTGATCCATCGATGCATGCGCTCTATAAGAGCCCGTTCGCCGATCTCCCCTGCCGTTGCCATATGTGATCGGGTGTGTGTTGGGAAGGATGCAGATAAAACGTTTGAGAGTGCCTTGAGGATCGCGACCCTAGGGCAAGGGATTGAACCGTAGCTATTTTTAATCAGGGATTGTCTAGGGTTTTGTGAGTATGCCTCGGTAGCTCAGTGGCCAGAGCGGCAGCCTCGTAAGTTGTTGGCCGCGGGTTCGACTCCCGCCCGAGGCTCTTATTTAATGCGGATGGTTTGGGAGAACTACGCGTGCGGATAGGTCTTTTTCTTGATTAAGGCTAGGACTACATGTTTCTAAAGTTTGGTTCTGACAGGGGGTTGTCGAGAGTTCAGGATTTTGCAAGACATTTCACGGAGAAACAAAGTGACGAGAAGAGGACGGTCGAAAAAAGCTCAAGGGTCCTGCCGTTCATCCCACTTGGATTTTTCTGCACACTCTTTGAGTTTCAGGGGAGTTTATCCCCGTTCTTAATCGAAGTGCAGTTTAGCAATCGCGATGCCACTTTCGCCGGCGACCGCATAGAGTAGATATATATCGTCGTCTTGAACGTAGACTGCGGGGTCCCTCAGTTGATTGGCGTGCCCATATGCAACGCTTCGCACTGAAGGCTCTAGGGGTTCGTTTGCTCCCTCCCAGTCGGTTTCGGGTCGAAGTATCTCTGTTGCATCCTTCTCCTTCCAGCTTTTCCAGTCGCCCGAAATGTCGATGGTGCTCAGCAGGATCCTTTCTGGTGTGTGTCCTACCTGTGTCCAAAATACATTCAGTGTGTCGTTGTCTTTCAGGAGCGCCGCGTGTCGCATGTCCGGGTTGAAAAGCAACGGTCCTTCCTCGAATCCGGATAGAGGGTCTCTCGAACGGTAGAACTGCCCCGGCATTGCTAAGGCGTATGTGTAGCGGTTTCGGGTAAAGGCACGCCAGTAGTTTCCACCAAGTATCTCGGGTCTAACATTGAAGTTGATTCCATCCAGGGAGGTGGCAACCCGGGTCAACTGCTCGCCAAAGGATTCTAGGCCGTGAAAGTACATAACAATGCGCTCATTTCCGTGGTCCACGTGGACATCAGGGGATGCGATGTGGGGCCACGTCCACTCCTTGATGAGGTGATGCCCCAACCCCTCTAAGTTTAAGCCCGTCGATCTGACACGTGTCCTAGCGTCCTCAACCTTTGCCGGGGTGGATTTTAGGGGAGTAGTGGGAAACTTTGACTGCTCCAGCTTTAGACTCCCCGGGGGATACACAGTCCACGGGCCCAGAAGGTCATCAGCGAAAGCCAGCCGGATATAGCTACCTTTGTGGTCTGCGAAATAAAGGTAGTAGTGACCTAACCGCTCTTCCAGCCAGTCCGGCACTCGAATGAGTGAGGGCCCTTGAATGTTCGCACCGATGCTCGGATGCGTGGCCTTAGTGATGATCGGTTCATCGAGCAATCTTTCAGCGCGCACGGAAACCATTTCAGAAAAACTATCTTAGTGAGGGTTAATATCATCGTTGTTGGGAGGCTAATTATTTCCTGAGGCCCCCCTTTCTCGCGATCAGGCGCGTAGACTTCGTTCTCATCCTTATGCTGATCATTAGCAGGATAGGAAAAGGGAGGAGCCTTCTCTTCCTTCTTAACTCCTCTCGACCCCCAAAAAGTGGCGCGCGTGTTCATCATCAACTAGCATAGCCCACATTTATCCGACTCCCCAAAATGGACCATGACGCGGGACAGCATCGCGCGAAAGAGAGGTTCAGGGAAATATTTAGGTTGGTGGTCAGCTATCAAAGCGAGAAATCTTTAAGGTAACAACCGATACGGGGGTCTTCGTTCTCCTGGAATTTGCCACACTTGTGAGGATGAATGGAAGGTTCTATTTCAAACGAAGCAACACAAAACACCCTACCGCGGCTTTCCCAGACAACATCGCTTTTATTTAGAGAAGCTAAACTCCCACGTCCTGAATATCCCACGTTGAAAAAGGTTTTAAAATGGGGGTAGAGGATAACGCCACGTGATGAGCCCGAGGGAGATTGCTTGCTGAATCTGAACGTGTTGAAGAAGGGAAATATCTCTGTCGATGAGGCGGAGAGCATACTATCCTTAGAGTGTCTCCCCGGGAGCATGCTGGAGATCGCTGGAGCCCTGAGGGATGAACGGCTTGGGCGGGAGCTCCGATTCCTTATCCCCCAGCCCCGGTTCCCCAGTGTCTCGATTACAGGCGCCAAGTGCGCGCTGAAATGTGAGCACTGCAATGGCCACTTCCTCTCAGGGATGGATAACACAGATACCCCAAAGAAGCTCAAGGACTACTGCTCCAGACTTGATGCGGAGGGCGGGGTAGGGGTCCTTGTGAGCGGCGGCTCGGATCCAAGAGGGCATGTTCCCCTCGAAGAGTTCCTCAGCGCGATCACGTGGGTGAAGGAAAATACATCTCTCATAGTAAACCTCCACACAGGACTTCTGAACCCCCGACAGGCTGAGGAAATAGCCTCCACAGGAGCTGACGTTGTCTCTATGGATGTCGTCGGGAGCAACGATACCATCAAAAAGGTCTATGGGCTGGACGCAACAGTCCAGGACTACGCCGAAACTCTCATCAATTTAAGGGACGCCCAAGTCTCTTACCTTATCCCTCACGTATGCGCTGGCCTCCACTTTGGGGAGATCAGGGGAGAAGCTAGGGCGCTAGAGATCATCGGAAACATCAACCCAGACATTATTGTCATCATTGCACTCGTCCCAACTAGGGGGACAGGCATGGAGAACGTGACACCTCCCTCTGTCGAGGTCATAGCCAAGACAGTGGCCGCGGCGAGGTTGATGCACAGCGACACAAGCATCGCCATCGGATGTATGCGCCCAAAAGCTGAGAAAACTCTGGAAGAGCGCCTCGCGATTCAGGCAGGTGCCGACAGGGTCGTCCTCCCCTCCAGATCCACGGTTAAGTACGCTCACAACGAAGGATTCATTGTGAAGCATCTAGACGGCTGCTGCGCTATACCTAAGCAACTCGAATACCTGACCATAAGAAAGGTATCCTAAATATTTAGGAAAGAACGACTCTTTCTATCTGACGAACGTCCACTCGTCCCCAGTGTATCGTATGATGAGACGCTTAGCCATCTCTCGTTCAAAGGGGATCAGCTTCCCTGTAGTGAAGTTTATATTTAAAGCCCTACTAAAGCCAACAGTTAGAGCCTTTGCCACTTTATTAAAGGGCACCACTCGACCTACCACCTCATCCAAAGCTATTGCCCTCTCTAAGAGTTTACCTCGAAGTGTAACTCTGTCTGGCTCTTGCAAGGCCAAGACGTCGACAAGGCGCGACACGTCCCCTTCCAATGGCAATGCGCCATGCTGTAGTACTACCCCATTCTTGCGGACTTGGGCGCTACCGATGAGCTTTTTCCCGTACGCCGTCACCTCGTAATGGGAAGGCAGGTCAAAACATGCAGCAGATTTCTCGGCCTCCTTCCCGGTCTCTATACGGTCCGCCTGGACGACTCCACCGTGGAGGGTCCTGAGACCCTCCACCAGCCCCAGGCTCAGTCCGCGATAAGAAGTTATAATGTCCCCCGCTACCCGGGGCTCCTCTTGGGGGGCTACAACGCTGTAGGTCAACTCGTCAATGTGGAGTAACGCCCGGCCCCCGGTGGGACGTCGCACCCAGGTGTACCCCCGTTCCCGGCACCGTTCCAGGTCAATCTCATGACGGATCGATTGAGAGTACCCCACCGAGACACAGGGAGGCTCCCATCTGTAGAACCTCAGCGTGGGCGGGGACTGATTCTTAGCCACCGAAAGCATAATGGCCTCGTCAATGGCCATGTTCATAGCGCCGTCAGACCACTTAGTGTTGATCAGCCTCCAAGTCGCAGGTGGTGGATCGGTGAGGCTTTCCATGATTTTATACCTCCTAGTTTCTTGGGGGTATCCAATTCCTCAGGCCTAGCCGCTCGGCCTCCGTTACCGCCTCCTCGGGGGTGAGGTCTCGGGGATAATTGAACAATGGGGCCGAGGGTCTCTCGTTGTAGAAGGGCCTGTTGCATCCGGGGCAGCCGCTGGTACAGAAAGCATCCCCCTTCTCGAGGACCCCGGAGAATACGCTTGGATCGGCCCCGAAGCCAATGATGGTCCCCCTGGCGTCGAACTTCATGTCATCGAATCGGACGTGCCTGAGGGTAATCAGATACCGGGCGATCTGGACCCGCCTGTACATGTCCAAGGCAGGTTGGGGATGCTTATGGAGTAGGGTACCACGGATTGGTGTGAATGCAAAGAGGCTAGTTTGGACACCTCTATTCATCAGATCCTGTATGGATTTCGCCGCCTCCTCCTCAGTCTCCCCAAGGCCGATGATCAGATTAGACATCACCCGGTCCCGCCCGAAGATCTCCACCGCCTCTGACAAGGCTTTCATGTGTTCACCCCAGCTGAAAGGTCCCTTAACCTCCGACCCCTTTACCTTGTTGAAGATCCCAGGGGTCGCCCCGTCCAAGGGAATGCCTATCCTATTCAGGCCCGCCTTCTTCAACTTCCGCAACTGGTCCCCGGTGAGGGGACACGTGTCCAAGGAGACAGGGATATCCGTGACAGCCGCGATTCCCTGGAGGAGACCGTGGACGTCATCAAAATATCCGGGGTAGTTTATGGCCTGGATACAGATGCGCATCAGCTCCCGTTCCGATGCTCGGCCTAGAGCCTCAAGAACAGCCTTGCCGGAGTATGTGGGCCAGAGAACACGGGATAGCCGGGAGTTGTCGGAGGGGCTCTCTCTAGCCTGTGGACAGAATTTACAGTTGCCCACGCATCCTTCCTCGGTGTGAGTCATAAGATATGCAGTGGTTGGTTTGACCTTGAGCTTGATTTTATCCAGCCCAAGCAGCCCCGCAGTACCGGTGCTCACCTTCACCTTCTCAGGGATCATCCGCATCACCAAGGCGATTTATGGGAATATCCCAGCCGCTTGATATATACTTCGTTACTCCTGGGGAAGCGCGCGTTTAACGGGAGGCTAGTCATCATCAACAGCATAGCGGATATCACTGATCGGAAAATTTTCTAGACAATCCCAAACGGATAATGGATCAGTCACTTTTAAACGGACATTCGTGGATTGTAGACGGGGTGCACCTAGGACAGAATTGCCGATAACAGTGTGGACAAGGAGACAGCCTGTTTGTTTCAAGGTTACAGTAAGGACACAGCAGCTTCATTAAGTTAAAATGAAGACGGTAAAATTTAATGGAGAAGATATTAATTGAGACGCAGATTGGATAAGCTTACTATTGAGATTTACGCAAGTCTATTTAGAGTCATATTCCCAAAAATAAAAGAACACCTTACAGTATCGTTATTGTCGATCCATTGGGGGTGATGGAATAAACTCTGGAATTATCGTAGGGCTCGTCACAGCTTTCGTTATCCTCTTGCTGCTGTTTATCTTGAGTGTTATAGCCTGGGAGATTTTCAGACGCGACTATGATTAAACTGAATCCGACGTCCTGAGGTTAATACCCCTCTGTTCTAGGAGGAAATGTTCCGAGGCTCCTGAATAAATAAGGCCGGGAGAAGCGAGATAAGAGTCATCACTGTGATATACATGAATCCCCAGTTAAAGCTGTAGAACTCTACGATATACCCAAATATCGCACTAGAGAAGGAGGCGATTGTAAACCCTATAGTGAAATAGAGCCCGAAAATCTGGTCCAGTTGGGACTTTTCGACGCTCTCACTTAGAACGCTCTGAACCACTACGGTCTGTACCATAAATCCAATAGAGAAGAGGAGCATCGCGAGGGCCCAGAACCCTGTAACGTAGTTGAGGAGGAAGTAGCCCAGACCGCTAGCTATGGTTATCCAAATGATGAGGGGCTTCCGGTTCATCCTATCCGAGATATTCCCCCAGAAGAAGGGGCCGAGGACACCGCCGCTGAGCAACACGCTATATAAGAGGCCGCTCTTTCCAGAGGTGAAGCCAAGTATATCAATGAAATATAGGGGGAGGAAGGCCCGGACCCCCATCCTAAAGGCCATTACGCTCCGAAGGACGCTGATAGAGAGCACATTTCTGTTCCTCAACGCCTCCTGGAGCCTCGTCCAGGAGAGAGCATTCCTTGACTTTGCCTCCGAGGAGCGCGTCCCCTTCACGAACAAGAGGAGGACCAGCGATGCTACGAGGGCGGGCATGGAAAGCAGAGCGAGGACAGGTCTCCAAGCCATCCTAGTTAGCAGATATGCCGTTACGAGAGGGGTAAAGGTGAACGCCAGAGAGGGGATCGACTGGTTAAGCCCAAGTATCCGCCCTCGCTTTGATGGATCAGTTGCAGAGGTGACCAGAGAGGTGCCTATGGGGTGCTGGGGGCTACTCGCGATACCCCCGAGGATCCTGAAACTGAAGAACTGGAAGAACCCTCGGCTCATCGCGGCGAAAACGTTCATTATAGCGTTGATCATGTTCCCAACCCCGAGAAGGACCCTACCGCCGGTCCAGCGGCGAAGGTATCCTACGAACATCTGGGGGAATCCGGTCGCGAAGGTGTTGGCTGACCGGAGGAGGCCTAACTGGGAGTAGGAAAGCGAGAACTCGGCTATAATATCTGGATAGAGCATAGGCAGGGCCCCGCTAATCATGTGGTTCAACATGTGCAGCACTATCGCGATATAGACCATAAACGGTGTCTGTTGATCCTTATTCTCCTCGGGGATATCCACAACGATCAATCCTATTAGAGGAGAGGGATACGCAGTTGGTTCAATATATGATTAGCTATAAGGCAAAAATTCACAAAAGGATTATCGTCTAGAAGCCTGAGTCACTCGCGCGCGTTGTACGGATTCACGTTCTACCCTATGGAGTTAGGGACGCGCTGGGTCTCGAAAGAACAATAAACGCAAAGAGGTAAATCCCATTATGGATGAAGTATCATATAAGATCCGGCCCGCTGTAGAGGAGGACCTCCCTGTCCTGATGACCCTCATCAAGCAGCTCGCCGTCTACGAGAAGCTCATCGACAGTTTCTCCGCCACAGAGGAACTCTACTGCAAGTACGGCTTCAGTGAGGACGCTATCTTCAGCGCCCTCCTTGTGGAGAGGACCAGGGGAGAGGGCCCCGACTACCTCGGCATCGCACTTTACTACTTTACCTTCTCAACGTTCACCGGTAAACCTACCCTCTACCTGGAGGACATCTTCGTTCCTGAGGAGTATCGGGGCCAGGGGATAGGTACTAGCCTCCTTGTTGAGCTCGCGAAGATTGCGGTGAAGAGGGACTGCGCCAGGATGGACTGGATCGTCCTAGACTGGAACAAACTCAGCTGGGAGTTCTACAATAAACTCGGAGCTTTCCCCCTTGACGAGTGGACAGTCTTCCGGATGCTTGCCCCGGAGATAAAAAACCTCGCTGAAAAGTTCTAAGAACCCCTCTCAAGGCGTGAAAAGGACTTTGCATCCCGCCTTTGACTTGGCTATTCCGAAGGCCTGATCCGCCTCATCCAAGGAGAACCTGTGCGTCACGAGGTCAGTGGCTTTGATTCGCCCCGACCGGAGGAGGTCAATGGACTCCTCAAAGTTCTCTGCCCTCGCGTCATAGGCCCCAGCTAGGGTTATCTCCCTACGAACTATTTCGGTCATAGGGATAGGTATCTCTCCTGGGAATATACCCACGATGGTGATGTGTCCCCTCTTCCTCACTAACCTGATAGCCTGGTGCACCGCTGATGAGGCCCCAACCGCTACCAATGCTATGTCAGCGCCCCTCTTCGAGGTGCGCCCCAATACAAGGGCAACTGGATCCCCCTCGTCGATGTTCACAGCCTCGAGACCCAGCTTCTTCGCGATCTTGAATCGTTCGGTGTCCACACTTATCCCAGTCATAAGCACATTAGCCCCCGCGAGTCGCAGGAGTTGGGCAGAGAATAGTCCTATGGGGCCTATACCTAGGACTACGGCAAGGTCTCCGAGGTTAACCGGGGTCACGTCGTTGACGAAGTGAGCCGCGTTGCTCAGAGGCTCCACCAGGGCGGCCTCCTCGAATGATAGCCCCTCGGGGATCTGGTATAGGCCCCCTTGGGGCACCGAGATGTACTCCGAGAATCCCCCGTCTTGATGTATTCCGAAGAGACTAGAGAACTCGCAAAGATTGTCCATACCAGCGACGCAGAACCGGCACTTCCTACATGAGACTATGGACCGGCTCAGCACCCTGTTCCCGACTGAGTATGCATCGACTCCCTCACCAATGGCCTCAACCACCCCGGAGAACTCGTGACCCATCACCACCGGTAGCTCCATGCCTGAGTATGCAGAGGTGAAATCATATATCCCCAAGTCGCTCCCGCAGATGGATGCTGCCCTCACACGGACAAGAACTTCTCCAGGCCCTGCCACGGGGATGTCCATCTCCCTGACCTCGACACCTGGCTCCGGCCTTGCCTTCACGACAGCCTTCAAGTCGATGACAACTTGACCTAAAATCTCTTAACGGTTTCCCAAGGGAAGACTAAGTGTTGACACTGGAGATGGATGCACATGAATGACATGGAGCGAAGGGTGCTGAAGAGTATAAACACCGATTCCATGTTGGAGTACCTGCAGGAGATAGTCTCAATCCCCAGCTATGGAGGCAGAGAGTCCTCAGCCCAGAGGAATGTCGCCGCGAAGCTAAGAGAGTTGGGTCTAAACGTCGATATCTGGGATCTAGACTTCGACACCCTTCGAAGCCATCCTGGCTTCAGTATGTCCATCCAACGGGAGGAGGGACTCGGAGTCGTAGGCACCCTAAAAGGCACGGAAAAGGACCGTAGTCTCATCTTCAACGGTCACATTGACACCGTAGCCCTAGGGAAAGAGGAGAACTGGAGGCATCCCCCGCTGGAGGGTATCGTGGTACGCGATAGGATTTATGGCAGGGGGGTCGCCGATATGAAGGGGGGTCTCTGTTGCGCCATCTACGCCGCAAAGGCAATTATCGACGTCGGTGTCAAGTTGAAGGGGGATCTCTCTATCCAGAGCGTCATCGGGGAGGAGGACGGCGGAGTCGGGGCCCTCTCAACCGTCCTCAGGGGACACATCGCCGACGCCGCCATAGTCATGGAGCCAACCGAGGGGAAGGTGGCCCCCGCCCACTCGGGCGCTCTCGCGTTCACCGTTGAGGTGTCGGGGCGCTCTGCCCACGCCTGCATCAGGGAGGAGGGGGTGAGTGCTATTGAAAAGTTCATAATCCTCTTCAAGGTCCTTAGAGATCTTGAGACTAGGAGGAATAAAGGGATCGATGACCCCCTTTATACCCGCTACGGAATCCCTTACCCAATAAACGTTGGAACTATCCAAGGAGGCAACTGGCCCGGATCCGTCCCCGAGAGTCTTGTCTTCCAGGGGAGAGTTGGTGTCATCGTGGGGGAAAGAGTCAAGGACGCCAGAAGGAGCGTTGAGGAGGCCATAGCCGCCGAGACGGACCCATGGTTAAAAGAGAACCCTCCGAGGCTGGACTGGAACGGATATCAGTTCGACTCAGCTAACATCGAGACTAACCACCCCATCGTAGAGAAGGTGCAGAGAGCATACTCTGATGCTACAGGGAAACAGGCGCAGCTAGAGGGGATGACTTACGCCTCCGACATGCGCCACCTTGTGAACACGGGGGGTGTCCCCACGGTCCTGTTCGGCCCCGGGGACGTGAGGCAGGCCCATACGTCTGATGAGTACGTCGAAATTGAGGGGCTGGTGACCGCCGCAAGGGTCCTTGCCCTCACCGCCCTCAGGTTCTGTGGATACGAGGAGCCCTGAGGCCCCACAACCTATTTTTTAGTGAGGAAAAGGGAAGTAAATAGAATTCCGGGGAGAGGACTTGAAGAAGCTTGGACTTATCGTAAACCCCGTGGCTGGGATGGGGGGCCGGGTCGGGCTTAAGGGCACCGACGGGCAGGAGACATTGGATAAGGCGAGGGAACTCGGTGCAGTCTCCATTGCTCCGAGCCGCGCAGTCGAAGCGTTGATGAGGCTCGTATCCCTCAAGGACTCGATAGAGATCATCACATACCCTCACGAGATGGGAGAAGAAGAAGCAAGAGGGGCGGGCTTCGATCCCACTGTTATCGGCGAGATCACCAAAGGGAACACAACCTCTAATGACACCAGGGCAGCCGCCAAGGAGATCATGATGCTGGGCGTCGATCTTATTCTGTTTGCCGGGGGGGATGGCACCGCTCGAGACATTCATGCAGCGGTGAATGGAAAGGTCCCTGTCCTCGGCATCCCTGCTGGCGTCAAGATCCAGTCAGGAGTGTTTGCCATCAACCCCACCCGGGCCGGAGACATCGCAGTGAAATATATGAAGGGGGATCTGACAACCGTCCAAGAGCTCGAGGTGATGGATATTGACGAGGAGGCCTACAGGAATAATAGGCTCTCCGCTCGGCTCTATGGTTACCTTAGGGTCGTTTACGAGGAGGCGCTGGTCCAGGGCTCCAAAGAGGCCACCAGGGGTTCCGAGGAGATCAGGCTAGAGGCCATTGCAAGCGAGGTGGTGGAGGGGATGGAGGTGGACACCCTCTATATTATTGGCCCCGGCACCACTACGAGGCCCATCGCCAAAGAGCTGGGGCTTGAAAAAACCCTGCTCGGGGTGGATGTTATTGAGAACGGGAGCCTTGTGGCCTCTGATGTGAACGAAAAGATGCTCCTCACGCTCATCGAGGGAAAACGGGCAAAGATCATTGTCACAATCATCGGAGGGCAGGGATTTATCCTAGGTAGGGGAAACCAGCAGATTAGCCCAGAGGTGATCAGGAGCGTGGGGGAGAAGAATCTGATTATCGTCGCGTCCCCCGGGAAGCTAGCTAACCTCAAAGGTAGAACTCTTTTGGTGGACACTGGGGACCCTGAAGTGGATAAGATGCTTACTGGCTACCGCAAGGTTATCATTGGGTACGCCAGGAGATCTGTCTACAAGGTCAGGGCACAATAATCCCTATTTCGGGGGTAGGACTAAGGAACTCCTCCTGGAGAGCGTTATCACCCTCAACGACCATGATGACCCCCGTGATGTACGGGGACTCATACAAGGTGAAGAAGAGCACCAGCTCTCCCACCTCCTCCGGAGTCCACTGTTGCCTCCACGGAATCTTAAGCCCGATCTCCCGGAGCATCTCTTGTTTCACATCAAGGACTGGGTTGGGAATATAAGGGTGAATGAAATCATCGCCACCCCTTGGTAAATCGTTTCGTATGGAAACCGGCTAATAATATTATCCTTTGGATGAGAAAAAGACTCGGTCGAAAAAGAGGGGGATAAGTGGAGTGATCGGAGGAAGCTATTTCCTCTGCTCGGGGACCAGGTTCGGAGGAGTCCTCCCCTCCAGAAATGCCCTCACATTCATGGCGTCAACCTCCGCCATCTTCCTACGGGTCTCCACTGTAGCTGAGCCGATGTGGGACGTGAGTACTGTATACCCCAACCCAGCTAACTCGTCTCCGGCGGGCAAAGGCTCCTCTTCGAACACGTCTAAAGCGGCGCCACCGATCTGTCCTTTCTTCAGGGCCTCGACAAGTGCTGCCTGGTCAATTACAGGCCCCCGGGAGGTGTTGATGATGATCGCATTCTCCTTCATCAGTTTGAGCTCCCTGCTGCTGATGAGATGCCTCGTCGACGGAATCAGCGGGACGTGGATTGTGACGATATCAGAGCCTGTAAGCAGCTCATCGAGCTTCACGTATCTCATCCCCAAAGACTCCTCAAGGTCCTTCCGCCTGTAGATGTCAGAGTATACGATGACAACGTCGAAGCCTTGGGCTCTCTTCGCGACCTCAATGCCGATCCTCCCGAGTCCGATGATGCCTAGAATCTTCCCTTTGAGGTCTCTACCTAGGGGGAGGCTCCGAGTCCTTCCAGCCCAGCCCTCCCTCACGTATCTATCGGACTCGATGATGCCACGCATCTGGGAGAGAATAAGCCCCCACGTGAGGTCAGCCACGGCCCCAGATAAAATCCCTGGAGTGTGGGTGACATAGATACCTCGCTTGGTGCAGGCCTTGACGTCAACACTATCATAGCCGACCCCGAACCTCGCCACGATCCCAAGCTTGGGGGCCTTGTCTAGGAAGTCGTCATCGACAGTCTCCATACCTGCAATCAATGCATCAGCTTCCTTCAGCTCCTTGAAATATGACTCATCCATCGGGGATTCATAGGTCACTTCAGCAAGGTCCATAAGCCCTTCAGCGAGGTCTTTAGGGAAGTTGATCTTCCCGGTTCCCACCAGCACTTTACTCAAATCCGGTTCACGGTCGGTTTAGACGCCAAAAGAATAAAACCTTAGCGTCCATCAAAGGGTCTCGGCAGGATAGATTTCAGTGATCTGAAATACTCAAGCCCACTATACGGGTATAGAGAGCATTGGTATTGCCCCCTTTGTTTAAAACGAAAGTGTTAAAAGTCTTGATCCTGCTGAGATTTTAAAATCGAGTGAGAGAAAATGGGTTTCCGTGACAAGTTCAAAAATGCGGATAACGCTCTTACTTTCAACGACGTGATTCTTCTCCCTGGATGGACGAACGTAGAGCCTGAAGAGGCGTTAGTGAAGACCCATGTAACGCCCAACATCCCCCTTAATGCCCCCTTTATTGCTAGCCCTATGGACACCGTTACCGAGAGCGAAATGGCCATCGCTCTTGCTAGGAACGGCTGTCTGGGGGCCCTCCACAGGAACTGTACCGCGGAGGAGGAGGTAGACATGGCCAGGGCGGTGAAGCGTGCCGAGGCCCTCATTATAAGAGATGTCGTCACGGTGAACTCTGAGGACACCGTTGAAGAGATCCTAGGACTGATGAATGAGCACAATATCAGCGGATTCCCTGTCGTGGGGAACGGGGATAACCTTACGGGTATCGTCACTTTGCGAGACGTCCGCCTCGCAAACAAGGTGCTCAAGGTTAGCGAGGTTATGACCGAAAACGTGATTACGGGCACCGAGGAGACGAGCCTCGAAGAGGCGATGAGAATTCTCCACGAGCACAAGATCGAGAAGCTCCCTATTGTAGATGAAAAGGGAAGGGTCAGTGGTCTCATGACGATGAAGGATATCACACTCAAAGGAACCTACCCTGAAGCACTCAGAGATGAAGAGGGACGCCTGATCTGTGCCGCTGCGACTTCACCCTTCGACCTGGATAGGGCTAAGGCCCTCGACGCGTATGTGGATATCATCATTATGGACGTCGCCCACTTCCACAATAAGAACTGTTTCGAGGCAACAAAAAAAATCCTCAAGGAGACCAAAGCGGAGGTTATTGTCGGAAACATCGGCACCTACGAGGCCGCGGAGGACTGCCTGACCAAGCTAGACGGAGTTGCTGGGCTCCGGGTCGGAATTGGGAGCGGTAGCATATGTAGCACTAGCGTCGTGACCCGGGCCGGGGCGCCCACCCTGTATGCGGTTTCCCAAGCAGCGGACGCAGTGAAGGACTATGGCTCTGATGTCCCGATCATCGCAGACGGGGGCCTCAGGAACCCGGGAGATATAGCAGTTGCCCTCGCAGTGGGGGCCTCATGTGCCATGATGGGGAACGTCTTTGCGGGCTGCAGCGAAAGCCCGGGGAGGCTCGTGGCACTGGAGGGCAGATATTACAAAGAGTATTATGGTATGGGGAGCCCCAGAGCCAGGAGGAAACGTTTCGTCCAGGACAGATACTCCCAACCGAGTAAGGCCATTTCCGAGGGCGTGGAGGGCTGGGTTCCTTACCGGGGGCCGGTCACCGATATTCTCAGCGAATTCGTGGGTGGCCTTAAAGCCGCGATGGGATACATCGGGGCGAGGACTGTTCCCGAGATCTGGGACAAGGCGAAGCTCGCACGGATCACATCACGGGGGGCTAAGGAGATAGCGCCCCATGATGTCATGAGACCAGGCCCCAATAGGGAACTCTGACTCACATTTTCAACATCCAACCATATTCCGATACATGGAAGGTTTCACAAAAAGGAGGGAAAAAATGTCCCTGAGATTTAAGGAATAGATCTTGGCTGAGAAAAGCCGAAAACAAGCCCGCTGGCAAGACCATCACAAGGCTCCTATGTCACGTTAACCCTGACTTATCATCTTAGAGGATTCAGAGTTGATAACGGGGGTTTGGTCCGCATAGTGAAAAGGAGCGTCGACTATTCAGAGGATTACCATTTCGACAACCCACCAGATTCAGGTTACACCATGGTCTCTATCAACACGAACATGCGTCTTAGTTATAACTGAAACCACAGGGGTCACATCTGCCCCTAGAGAGGAGCTTAATAGGTGAACAAAATCTGGGACGCTCTATATCCAGAGAATACTGTTACCATGATGAGGGAAGACAGAAGCGGAAGCGATCTTGGGTTTAGGTTCCAGATATTTAGGGAGGTGGAACGTACCATCAAGGACGTTAATGCGCAACGATCGCGAAAGACTCTTTTCCGGGGTACAGGCATCAAACCACCAGAGCGGATCCCTACTCACCTTATTTACCATTATGCACCTGCATGGCTTCCATCCTTCAGTAGGTTTCAAGCTTAACTTAGAATGACAGTTATGGAAAGGCTCATTTAGGGGATGCGCAGGCTGAGGAACTGTCCAGGAGTTGGATTGTGTGATACAAAGAGCGTTTATCAGTGTTTATGACAAGAGCGGCCTAAAGGAGCTAGTAACGGCCCTAAGAGGCTTCGGGGTCGAGATTGTGAGCTCCGGGGGCACAGCGCGAAGGATAAGGAATATTGGATATGAGGAGCTCGTAGAGGTCTCCGTCTACACAGGCCACCCTGAAAGTCCCGGGGGGCTCGTGAAGACACTGCACCCCAAGGTCCACGGGGGTCTCCTCCTCGACAAGGATGATGAGACCCACATTGTATGGATGAATGAGAACGGGGTGAAGCCCATCGACCTAGTGGTGAGTAACTTCTACCCCTTCAAGGAGGCCGCGGCAAGAGGCGCCGACCTGGTTTCGGCTGTTGAGAACATCGACATCGGAGGACCCACTTTGGTCCGCTCCGCTGCAAAGGCGGCCTTGCTTTATGACTCCGTTATTGTGGTTACCGAGCCTGCCCAGTACCCTGAGACCATAAAGGCTCTCGAAAAAAACGAGGGGGAATTCACAACCGATATGCGGAAATATTATGCTCTCAAGGCATTTAAACAGACAAAGAAATACGACTTAGCTATCGTAAACTACCTGGAGAAGAACTAAGGTGTCAAAGCCAAAATCGCTGAGGAAGAGTTACAGGACGAGGATTGAGGAAGGCTTTCCCGAGACCATGAAACTTGTGATAGGTGATGAGGAGATCGAGTATACCAAGTCCAAAAGTCTCAGGTACGGTGAGAACCCCCACCAGCCAGCCGCCTTCTACAGTCCCAGTAGGGGCCCCCTCACCACGGGAGCCATGAAGGTACTAAAGACGGGGAAGGGGGGGCTCAGCCAGACCAACCTTGAGGACGTCAACAACAGCATGAACATCGTTCGCTACTTCGACGAGCCTGCCTGCGCGGTAATGAAACACCTTAATCCCTCAGGCGTAGCTACCTTAAGGGGACCCGGGGACACCCTAAGGGAGGTCTATGCTAGAGCACGGGACTGCGATAGTCTAGCAGCTTTTGGGAGTGTCGTAGGATTTAACACCAACGTCGACAAGGGGACAGCTGAGGAGATTCTAGCGAGCTACGTTGAGGGAGTCGTGGCTCCCGCATATGATAATAAAGCGCTCGAGCTGTTTGGGGAGAAGAAAGACCTCAGAGTGATCCAGGTCGATAACCTTAGGGAGATGAGCAGGTTTGCAGGGGAGCCCCTAAGACCCGTTATGGTCTCAATGCAGATGGACGGCTCCATCGTCCTCTCCGCCCCTATGCTCACAAAAATTAGGGGTCCCAAGGACCTCCGGGTTGTCACTGAGAGAAGGCCTACGGACGAACAATTCGCCGACCTTATCTTCTCATGGTACGTCTGCATGAACGTCCGTAGCAATGGAGTTGTTATCTCAAAGGGCAGGGCGACCCTCGGGGTTAGCACCGGCCAGCAGGACAGGATCGCCGCGGTGAGGTTAGCCCTAGAGAAAGTGATGGCAAGAGGGCATGGTGAAGAGCTTCCCGGCTCGGTGCTAGCCTCTGACGGCTTCTTTCCCTTCAGGGATAGCATCGATCTCTTAGCGGATTATGGTGTGGCCGCCTGCGTACAGCCGGGTGGATCGATACGAGACAGGTCGGTCAGGAAGGCCAGCGATGAGAACGGAATCGCAATGGTGTTAACCGATGAACGTTGCTTCAGGCATTTCTAGGTACCATACCTAAAAAAAGTTTTATCGTTCAGAACCGTTGAATCTAGAGTTTCCCGTTTCAAGCGTATATAATAGATGAAACAAACTGGGGGATCTGCAATATCAAATGCAACGCGTGTTAGGACTATCCTGCCACCCAGGCAAATTATGCCTCATGCTTTGGTTCAGTGTAGTTGTGAAGAGCTGGTCAGGCAATGAGCTTCCTCTAACTCTCGATGATATCATATGCGACAGCTGTCACGCCAAGAGGATTGCAAAATTCACTCGAGTGCCCCACTAGGATCTACAACCTATGGAAAAATGGGGTCGCTAACGCGCGCGTCTCAAGCAAGCTCCCGCCATAGGGGTGAGGTGGAACAATGGGGGCCCCCAGCAGGTCGAGATAGCTATCCGGCCATTCCTTCACGGTTATCCCCTGATCCCTAAGGGTCTTGTTCGTGGCGTTGTTCCTCTCGAATGCGACGACAAGACCGGGCCTGATCGTGACAATGTTAGAGGCTCCTCGCGCCTGCTCCATCAGGGCTAACATCAGATGCTCAACATCATTTTCACGCTCAGGGAGCCCCCCCGACATAGATTATGCCGTCAGGCTCGAGCTTTTCCTCCTCGATAAGGTAGTCGACCAAGCTAGCCTTTCGTCTCACCAGCTCAGGACCACTCTTCCCCTTGGTGTAGACTGCGCAGCTCCCAGCATCCTTGAAGTCGTGGGGATGGACCACGGGCTCCATGGATCTGTCATCCGCCTCGCTCCCCATCCTTACTGCCTCCAGGGTCTTGAGGAACAGCCCCCTTGGAGGCATATCCGGGACGAGATCGCTCTCGAAGAAATATGGCATAACCAGTGCTCTTCCCCTTGCCAGATAGTTGATGACTACATCGAGATGCATATAATTAGAGGCAGGATAGTCGGGCATCTTCACTGCCAAGATGTTCCGGATCTCCCCATTGCAATCCGCCTCGAAGAGTTTCCTCGCGGTCATCGTGAAACCGGTGAATGTGGATCTTTGGCCTAGACCTATCGCAATTGTCTCCTCGTCAATGATGTGTGTATCACCTCCCTCAATGCAAAGGGGTTCAGTGAATCCCGGATCCGCCTCGTTGGCGTCCCAGATCACATTCATCTTGTCCCTGAGCACAGGGTCATACTCGTAACATAATTTTACTACCCTAGGCTCAAAGCGGCGGCTGTAACGCCTCATGTTGCAAATTACTGTGCCCACTGGAGTGGTAAAGCTGGTATCCCGAGGATAGGGCCAGCCAACCCTCTGGAAGTCGGGGAGCACAACCCTATCGGCCTCCTCGTCGTAGTAGGCCTTGGAGGGATACCCCCAAAGGAGATGCTCGGCCGTGAGGTCCACGGGCTCCGGGGCGATGGACATCCCCTTCCAGACTGCCTTCACCATCTCCCGTCTCTCCCCCTCTGTGGCTCCATCAACGGCTTTCTCCAGAATCGATGCTACCTCAAAGACCTGGACCCCCTCCTCCTTAAGGAATCGGGGAAGCATCAACCATTGCTCCCGGCCCCCTTCGATATCGGCATGGGGGCACCGAACCAAGTAATTGGGGTTTGACTCGATTCCAACAAAGGGGAGCTTCCCCTCCCAGAACTGCTCTAAGGACTCCTGTACCAAGACGGCCCGGAGGGGGCCAGCCTCAGATCTGACTCTCCACATATAGGAATCCATTGGCCCTAAGGCCTTATGAAAATTGGTAGTTTAATAAGAAAAGAGACAATTGAAAACAAGCAAAGTTTTTGAAGGGTCCTGAATTATAACTTTTTTGCTTGAAACAATGGGATATTGTTAGTCCGTTTATGTATAGAAAAATAAAATCAAGTGGGTGTCCTTAAGCTTAAAGGTTAGAAAGACATAGCCGCTGATCCAATAAAAGATAAAACACCTGAAGGGAATAACTGAACGGATGAAGGGTTATCAAAAGCTCGCGGTGTTCCTAGCAGTGCTCCTCTTTTCCGTGGGGCTAATATCTGTCGCCATAGACATTCTGGGCGATATCACAAAAATCGAGTTCAACACCGGGACCAAGCGCGTACCTGGGGCCGATGTGGGCACCCAGAGGGGAAAAGGGGAACTGCGGCAAACTAAGGTACTACAGGTTGAGGGGGGTAATGGTAGAGGGAAGAGGATACTCTTCGAGATCGTTTATTCACCTGGGACTCGTTATCTGAGAACCTCCGTCGGGGCGGGATATGCGAATGGGACATGGGAGCCTGTAGAGGCAGGGGGATGGGTACCATATGGTGGGGAGGAGATGGAGCCCGAGCCCCGGGGAGCGGCGTTCGCGCAGAGGTTCTTCTTCACGGTTAGACCAATCTCCGCGATAATTGGGACCATCCCAGGGACCCTGTACACCATCCGCATCGGGGGACTTGAAGATATAGAGTACAACCATCACCTCGAGCTCTTCAACAGCATTGAGGCTCTCAACAGGACCTATGGGATCGATCGTGAGGTATACCGGTTCACGGAGCGAACCTTCAGATCTGCCAAGGATACCCCGTTCACAGATTATCTCGAGATCCCAGAGGAGAAGAGTGATAGTCTCAGGGAACTGGCACAAGGCATTGTTGTAGGTGTCTCCTCGCCTTACGAGAAGCTGAAGGCCCTCGAGGATTATCTCAAGTCAAAATATGAGTACAGCCAAGCCTATAAGAGGGCCCCAAATGGTACCGATCCAGTCGAGTGGTTCTTATTCGAGGAGAAGAAGGGGCTCTCCACCCAGTTTAACTCTGCTTTCGTCCTCCTAGCACGGAGCCTAGGCATGGCTGTGAGACCTGTCGCGGGATACCTTATCAAACCAGATGCAGACTTCCAGTTTGTGCTCCAAAGAGATGCCCACTTCTGGGCAGAGGTCCACTTTGAGGAGCTGGGCTGGATCACCTTTGATGCGACCCCTCAGAGGGAGGAGGAGAGGGATCCCAAGGTGAAAACTTATGAGACGGTGACCAACATCACATACAACGATCCTGTCGCCCTCAAAGGTGGGACATTCCAGGTCCACGGAACAGTTACCCTGAAAAACGGGACAGGGGTTCATGGTCTCACTGTGGAAGTCTTCCTCACCCTTAAAAAGAATGAGACTGACGCATCCTCGGGTTCAGGGATAGTCCGGAACGGGGTCTTCAACATCACGAGCGGTGCCGCTTCAGAGCTGGCAGTGGGAGACTACAACCTGATAGCCCATACCCTACCGGGAGGGGCCTATCGCGAGTCGTGGAGCGACCCCCCCATCAGGATCATGGCGGATACTAACCTTACTATTCAGGCCCCGCCAATGGCCTATGTTGGCAACCGGGTTTTGATCTACGGGATCTTGTTGGATAAATCCAATGGGCAGCCCATCCCGAACGCGACCCTCGCGATCACAGTGGATAGCGAGACCCGGAATCTCCGCACAGATAAGAACGGAAATATTCACATCAGCCACACCTTCGATAACATAGGGAACGAAACGGTAGAGCTAGTACTGGAAGACTCAGACTATTATATAGGCTCCAAGAGCAGCTTCGGGGTCGCTATTAGGATCCTCCCTTCGCTAAAGCCCAGCGTGTTCATGTTCATCACGACCTTTCCCTATAATCTGATTATCTTCATAGGATTCGCTGTTGTGATGTGGAGTGTTTTGACCCTTACACGCAAGAAGGAGGCCATTGCACAAACTGCCGTTGTCGAAGAGGTCGAAGAAGAGATTCCCCGAGAATACGGAGATTATAAGGAGGGGATAGTGAAACTCTTCAACTGGTTCTACACTAGATCTAGGAGAAGGCTTGTGGGGATCGATGACAGCTTGACACCGAGAGAGTTCCAGGACGCTGTCTTGCCTGGGATCCCAGAGAATGGGAGACCTGCCCTCGAGTACCTCATAACTGCTTTCGAGATTGCAGACTACAGCGCATCGAACCCAAGCCAGGAGATGTATGAGAAAAGCCTTGCTGCTGTCGAGCTGCTTGGAGGGATGATTGAATATGGAAAATAGAGAAGGCGTCCGCCGAACAGTGATCTGGGCTGCCTTAGCTGGGTTACTAGGCTGGTTAATCTATTTTAACGACCTTCGCCTCGGGGACCTCGGAAACTTCCTCCCCATGTCTGACCAGATGGCCAAGGCGAATATGGATATCATCCTGATTCCTCTTCTCACATCAATCACTATATTCTACATCGCGAGCATTATCTCCATCACACTGGAGGGGATACTCGCTGAGGTCCTGACAGGAACTCTCTATGCCGCGGGATTCGCCTCGTTCTTTGCCCTGTTTCTGGTCCTTCAACCAGGGCAAGCATTCTCTCAGGCGGGGCTACTTATCTCGGGGGCCTTTGGTGTGCTCCTAGTCTACAATGTTGTTTCGACTATTGCTCGGTTACGGAAATCCCTAGCCCTTAAAGCAGCGTCGATTAGCGCCACCATCTTCATGATAGGCCAGATCGTCCTGAAACTGATCTCACTCTTCATAAGCACCAGCGGAGCGTCGATGCCCCCTGGTATGGCGGAGGGGATCACGGGTTTCGTGAGCCTCGGCATCACCATCGCTGGGGTATTCACCCTATTTGCTATCTTTAAGTCCTCGAAGAACACCTACTTGGCTGCGACGGGTAATATCGCGGGGAACTATCTTTTCTCGGTCTCCCTAAGCCTCATAGGAGCCCTATACTTCGGGTTCTTCCTCGGAGGTCTCAAATCATACGCTCCGGGCATAGAGGACCTAAGCCCATATATTGAATGGACGGGCATCTGCGTCTTCGCGGCGATCATCTTCACCGTGATGCGCCGGGGAATGCAGGGATCCATCATAATCAAGAACCGCCGCGGGGAGTGGAAAAAACACATACAGGAGATCAGGACATACAAGGGGGATAGGTTCATTGGGTTCACTGAGGTTATCGACGACTTCGTGGATCGGGGAAACAGGGAGAGGCTCCTAGTACGGCTTGCACTATTCCTCTACGAGAACCAGGCAGACCACGACGAGATCTCGGGGCTTTTAGCCCCCCTGATCAACTATAGAGATGAGAATCCCCCAGAGATGGCCCGTTCGGGACGAGCTGAAGCGGTGGAAGAAGAAAATAAGCTGAGGCGCCTCAGCCTTCTCCAGAAAACGATAGGAAGAATAATTCCCCCCGGTTCAAGGGGGCCTGTGGAGGGCGGGGAATCCCTTCAGCAAGAATCGAGTAAAGTCACGGAATTAAGGAAAGAAATCTAAGATGAACGTATGGGAAGTAAAAGATGTCTGTACAAAGGTCCTAGACGGCATAGGTATGTACTTCGTAGGGAACAACCTATTGCTCAAGAAACTTCTGGCATCAGGCCTGGCCAACGGCCATATCCTCTTCGAAGACTACCCGGGCCTGGGTAAGACCCTCCTTGCAAAGGTCTTCGCAAGGGTTACAGGCTGCACCTGGGGAAGGGTCCAGTTTACCCCGGACCTTATGGCTGCTGATATCCTTGGAACCAGGGTCTGGAGGATGGCGGAGTCAAAGTTCGTATTGGAGAAGGGCCCTATTTTCACAAACATCCTTCTTGCTGATGAGATCAATAGGAGCCCACCAAAGACCCAGTCGGCCCTCCTAGAGGCGATGGAGGAGCGCCAAGTCACAATTGAGGGGGAGACCCACAAGCTCAGCGCTCC
Organism: Candidatus Bathyarchaeota archaeon; assembly: GCA_030739585.1. NCBI lineage: Archaea > Thermoproteati > Candidatus Bathyarchaeota > Candidatus Bathyarchaeota archaeon. The sequence continues at coordinate 17,929 of JASLYX010000002.1, read as the reverse complement.
CTTTTTTGTCATCGCGACCCAGAACCCCATCGAACTCGAGGGCACCTATCCACTCCCTGAAGCCCAGATGGATAGATTCCTCATAAAGCTCAGCATGGGATATGTCCCCACAAAGGCCGAAGAGAGCCTCATATTGAAGCGACGCATCGGCTGGCGCAGGGATGACCCCACCAACTTCATTAAGCCGGTGACAGATCAGGCCCTCTTTGTTGCGATGCAGCAGTTCATCGAGACCGAGATATATGTCGATGACCAGATCATCGACTACATCAGCGATATTGTCAGGCTCACCCGGCGCCACCCTATGATTGAAGTAGGCGCCAGCCCGAGGGGGGGACTCAGCCTCCTTAAAGTGTCGAGAGCCCACGCTGCGATCGCGGGACGGAGTTTCGTGACCCCCGATGACGTCAAGATGTTTGTGAACAATGCTTTAGGCCACAGAATGATCATGAAGATGGAGTACGCCATCGAGGGGACGTTCAGCGTCTCCGCGATCCTGAAGGAGATCGTGGATCAGGTCGAGGTCCCCAAGGAGTTCACTTCCAATCCGTGAGGGGATTAGGTGATCACACAAAGCACCCAAGAAATCATTGTAAGCGGCATTACCTTCATGGTGATGGGAATGTTTCTGGGGAACCTCATATTTGTTGTCCTGGGCCTCTTCCCCATCGTCTTCCTTGCTATCGGAGTCCTCATAAGGCAACCTCAAGACATCACAGTTAGTCGAAAAGGGGAGGATGCTAAGATATGGGTAGACAACCAAATAGCGGACACCCTAACCGCCACAGTAAAAGGGGGCGTTGGTCTAGTCAGTTTCAACGACTGCATCCCTTCTAGCTTCAATCTTGACGAGGGAACCAACGTTAAATTCTTCTGGAAGGGGGTCAAGGACAAACAGGTGATTATTAGCTACCGCGCCACCTGTGCCAAGCGTGGCATGTACGAGCTCAACGATGTCAAGTACGAGACCCGCCACCCCCTCCAGATTACAGATAACCAAATAGGGAAAGCCCAGGCGCCCCGGAGCTATATCGTCCAGCCGAGACCCATGTTCGTGCGCCGGATACGTGAAAAAAAGGCTATTACACGGATCCCGATGCCCATGGAGGCCCGGATCACGTTTGGATTTCCCACCACAGATTTCCTTGAGGTCCGGGACTACCAGCCTGGCGATCTTTACAGAAACATCAATTGGAAGGTCACCGCCCGACGACTCAGTAGCTCCCCCTCGGCCCTCCAGGTTAACGAGTACGAGAAGGAGGGGAAGAAGATGGTCTGGATCTTCCTAGATAGTGCTACCCATATGTCACTGGGCACCACAGTGCAGAACACCATGGAATATGCGGTGAGAGCCACCCTGGGGCTCGCCGACTTTTATCTGAGCAGGGAGTGCCAAGTCGGGCTCTGCATCTACGACTACGATGCCCATGAGTGGGAAGGGAGTTACCAAAGGACCCAAGATACCCCTGATCTCGACAACACATTCTTCGGGATGGATCAAATGGAAACTAAAGTCAAGGTAGAGGAGGCCAGAGGAACAAGGGAACCCTCCCTCAGCCGGTACCTCTTCCCCGACACGGGAAAGAAGCAGCAGTTTAGGATCTTACGGGAGATGCTTAACGTGGACATCCGATACAGTGGAGAGAGTCTCAAGGAGGCGATCCATAGTTGCCGCCGCCATATCGTGGGCACACTCCCCCTCTTTATAATCATCACGATGCTCGACGCCTCCAAGACGGACGCACTCTACGCAGGGATAAAGGAACTCTACAAATACTCAGGGAGGCTAAAGATGAAGCCCTCCATAATCGTATTCAATATCCAGGGCTATAAGATTGCTGCGCAGAGGGAGGTAGAGGAAATCGCGGCAAAGCTCCTCGACTTCCGGAACAAGCCCCTTACGGGGGTCCTAAGAAAGATGGGGGCTACTGTGGTGAACTGGAACCCCCATACTCAGAGCTTTGCTCAGGCACTAATCAAGCAGAGGGCATAATATGAATACAGCCACATTCATCAGGGGCTCGGAGTTTGTGCTCGCGATAGTCTCTACGTACATGGCGGCTGTAACCATGGTACAGACGAGCCTCTACTGGCGGGCGAGGCCATACATGGCTATCATTTTTGGGCCTATAGCGTCCTTTCTCGGAGGCTCTCCCACTGGTGAGAGCGGGTCGTCACTAGACCTCATTATGATCGGTCTGGCTCTGGCCCTCTCGTTTACGTTCTGGCGGAAAGGGGACGAGACTGGGTTCGGGAGACTCTTTAGCCTCAATATGCTTATGTTCTTCCCCTCTGTTCTCGACTTCTCAACATTCAACTGGATCAACCTCATCCTACCCTATGAGTCCCTAACGGCCGTGACGGTACATTGGGTCTTCGTTGTCGGCCTCCTCCTCCAAGCCACCTACCTCACCCTCAGGTACACTATGAGGTTTAAGGAGATGCGGTCGGAGCTTAAGGAGAGGGGCGCTGAAGAAGACGACATCGAAGAGATTTCCCGAGGACAGATGGTCTATCTGAGTCAACTTGTAGCTGGAACGGTGGTGATATCTACGGGGGTCTACTTCGGGTTCCCTTACGTGAACCAGTTACTGACGGAGAAAGCCGCCGTATTGCCATATCCCCACCTAATTATCGGGGTCGTCTCTATCCTCCTCATCACAGCCGCAACAGTCCTATATCTTAAAGGAGGGGGAAACCAGAGCGGAGCAGGTAATTTGCCTCCTAGGGCATCTAAAGGCGTTTGATGACAGAAGAATAGATAAAAATTTCAAGACCCAAGTTCTTCATCGTCACACGGGTTGGGAGACCCCGGTATTTTCCAGACATTTCACCTATGACAATCATCCCCGGGTCAAACCCGTCAGCTATCAATGATTCAGCTATGAGGCTGACCGTCTCCGGGTCGGAGTTACGGGGAAAGGGCATGTCGTGATTGCCATTTGGTTTGATTATGATCTCTCCTTTAACCCCTTTCGTTAGGGGTCTTATGCCTCAAATGAGGGGCAGTGCGTGATTTATCCCCTTCTTCCGGTCATCAGACCGGACAAGGGCAACAATGGATTTTCCATCTACAACATAGGGGTCGGCTCTTAGTGTTTTAAGGGGACTATTTGGGAGAGCTTCAGCGTCTTTATGAGCCGCTTGAACTCCGCCGTTAAGTCTCATGGGTTATGTTCATCCATAATGTGAATTCATTTTAATTATCGGCGTTATGCCTTTTCGTCATATAGAGGATAGTGGAGCGCGCGACGGGGTGATTGTTGTCAATATCCTGCTCTCAATAGGTTAGCCTGAATTGGGCGCCTGATAACAAAACGATTATAAGGCTAGGTAGGGGAATTGAAAGTATCCATAAAGGAGAAATGTGCGTGTATCACTTGGACTGGATAAGAAGATCCTCCTGACGGAGGACAGAATGCCCCAAGAAATTCTAAAAATAATCGACCTAGAGAAACGCTTATGACTCCAAGAGGGTCCCATTGATGCCGATATGCATCATGTACCATTCTCAACGAACAGTTTAATTAGAAGAGAAAAAGCTGGAAAGCGGACCACTCATACGCCTAAAAAAAGAGGGAGAGGGGAAAAAGGGTGAAGGTTCAGAATCTGAAGCAACCACTAAAGGTGAATCTAGTCAAGCTTTCATTCAGTAACTCCCCCATTGAGATCTTCACAAAGATCTCTAAGCGGTGCCACTATGCCTATCTGTTAGAATCCATCGAGGGCCCTGAGAAGCTGGCGCAGTACTCATTCATCGGGTTCAATCCGCGTCTCATTATCACTGTTAAGGGGCGCAAAGCGGTCATCAAGAATATGAGGTCAGGGGAGAGAAGGGTCGAGAATACCTCCGACCCCTTGGATATAGTAAAAAAAACCCTCGAGGGGAGGGCGTCGACATTCCAGAGGTTCAGGCTCGTGGGGGGAGCCGTGGGCTTCATCACATATGATGCAATAAGGCATTGGGAGAAACTCCCCTCTAATGCTATAGACGATTTGGGTTTCCCTGACTTGGAGATGGGGGTCTACGATGATGGGATCATCTTTGACCATGTGGAGGGGAAAGAATACTACTGCTACACTGATGAATACCGCCTTGGAGAGATCAATAGTCTCCTCAAGGAGCCCAACGACTTCGCTCCCATTAAGTTCAAGAAGCCGATGACGAACATATCCATGGAAGACTACATGGCAGCCGTGGCCAAGGCAAAAGAGCACATCGCCGCGGGTGACATATTTCAGGTGGTTCCCTCCAAGCGCTTCGAGTTTGGGTTTAAGGGCGACCTGATTGCGTTCTATCGGAGCCTCAGGGAGATCAACCCCTCGCCTTACATGTACTATTTGAAGATGGGGGACCGTCAGGTCATAGGTTCGAGTCCCGAAATGCTGGTAAGGGTCGATGGGGACACCGTTGACACCTTCCCCATAGCGGGGACCTGTCCTAGAGTAGATGACCCTGTTGAGAACAAGCGTCTCGCAGAAGAGCTCATATCAGACCCTAAGGAGCGGGCGGAGCATGTGATGCTCGTAGACCTCGGGAGGAACGATATCGGCAAGGTTGCCAAGTACGGTAGCGTTCACCTACCAGAGTACATGCAGGTCCACCAGTACAGTCACGTCCAGCACATCGTGACCCAGGTCAGGGGCACCCTCCGAGAGGAGATGGACAGCTACGACGCCTTGAGAGCCGTTTTCCCCGCAGGCACCGTTTCTGGCGCCCCTAAAGTAAGGGCCATGGAGATCATAGATGAATTAGAGCCAACTAGACGGGGTCCCTACGCCGGCGCCGTGGGCTACTTTAGCTATAACGGAAATGCGGATTTCGCCATCACGATAAGAACCCTAGTCGCCATTGGGAATAGAGCTACCATTCAGGCAGGCGGAGGCATCGTGGCTGACTCGGACCCGGAGAAGGAATGGTATGAGACGGAACACAAAGCTGCAGCACTTTTAAAGGCACTCGAGGCTGCAGGAGGTAATGACAGCTGAAGGTCCTCGTAATCGATAACTATGACTCCTTCGTCTACAACCTCGTCCAGTACGTAGGGGAGCTTGGAGGAGCCCCCGTTGTCTACAGGAACGATCAGATAACCCTCGAGGAGGCGATACAGATGAACCCTGACAAGATAGTCATCTCTCCAGGGCCTGGTGACCCTCAGGACCCCAAGTATTTCGGGGTCTGCTCGGGGATCCTAAGGAGGATGAGCCCCACGGTCCCCACCCTAGGCGTCTGTCTGGGCCACCAGGGAATCATTGCAACTTATGGTGGAAAGGTGATTAGGGCCAGAAAGGTGGTACACGGCAAACCCAGTATCATCACGCATGACGGGAAGGGCCTTTTTAAGGGAATCGAGAATCCCCTGGAGGCAACACGCTATCACTCCCTTGTCGGGGAAAAAGGTTCTATCCCAGACTGTCTTGAAGTGACCGCGGTATCCCTTGATGACAGTGAAATCATGGGCGTCAGGCACGTTGAGTTCCCAATAGAGGGGGTCCAGTTCCACCCTGAATCTATTCTTACAACTAGCGGGAAGAGGATAATTACCAATTTCCTGGAGATGTAAACTGTGATCAGGAAAACAATCGGAAAATTGGTTGAGAAACAAAGTCTCTCCTTCGAGGAGGCTAAGGAAACCATGGAAGAGATCATGTCAGGGAAGGCAACGGATTCCCAGATAGGATCATTCCTAACAGCGCTTAGGATGAAGGAAGAGACTATAGCGGAGATATCCGCCTTCGCCTCAGCCATGAGGAAGTATTGTCATAAGATTAGCCCCAAAGTTAACGGACGCTTGGTAGATACCTGTGGCACAGGTGGGGACAAGATGGACACGTTCAACATCAGCACCACCGCAGCATTTGTCGCTTCAGGGGCTGGTGTGAAAATCGCGAAGCATGGAAACCGTTCGGTCACAAGCCTATGTGGTAGCGCGGACGTACTCCAGAGGCTAGGGCTCAACCTCGCCTTAGGCCCGGATGAGGTTAAAAGGTCAATAGAGGAGGTGGGTATAGGCTTCATGTTTGCACCAGCTTTTCACCCTGCGATGAAACACGCAATTGGGCCTAGGAAGGAGCTAGGCCTCAGAACTGTCTTCAACATCCTAGGCCCCCTCACCAACCCGGCTGGAGCATCAGCACAGCTTATTGGCGTCTACGACCCGGCTCTTACTGAACCCCTTGCAAAGGTCCTAGAACGCTTGGGGAGTGAGGAAGCTATGGTGGTCCACGGTCTCGACAGCTTGGACGAGATCTCAACTGTAGGAGCCACAAAGATCTCCTGGCTGAGGGACCAAGAGATTAGGACCTTCGAGGCGATGCCCGGGGACTTTGGAGTGAAGCAGGTTAGTTCGGAAGAGATTAGGGGAGCAGGTCCAGATGAGAACGCCGAGCTCACATACAGGATACTCAATGATCTCGAGGGGTCTAAAGATCCTAAGACAGAGATCGTATTGGTGAACGGCGCGGCGGGGATAGTCATCGGCGGGAAGGCGGATGACTTTATGAGCGGGATGGAAGTGGCCCGGGAGGCGATCGGGAGTGGAGGGGCTTACAATAAGCTCAAGACTCTTGTGAAGACATCTGGCGGAGATATATCTAGGCTTGAGGAGCTCGAGGACAGGTATGGGTGATTTTTTAGATATCCTTGCAGCTGATGCAAAAAAAACGGTATCAAAAGGTTACTACCAGGTTGACCACAAGACTCGCCACTCCGGACTAAGCCTGAAGGATACCATTGAGAAATGCCAGACGAATGCCGTCATCTCAGAGATTAAAAAGACCTCCCCCTCTCTAGGCTTAATAAGGACCGATATCAATCCCGCAGAAATGGCGCTGGAGATGGTTAACGGAGGGGCTACCGGGATCTCCGTGCTCACAGAGCCGATCCATTTTAATGGGGAATTAAATTCGATACGTAAAGTCAGAGGGGCGGTTCAGGTACCCATTCTGATGAAGGACATTATCATTGATACAGAGCAGATTGAGGCCGCTTCCAGTACACAAGCAGATGTGATTCTACTCATAAAAGCCCTCTTCGAAAGAGGGCATAGCGCATATGGGCTCGATGAGATGATTTCCTTGGCCCACGAAAAGGGTCTAGAAGTACTCTTAGAAACCCACACGGAAAAGGAGTTTAGGAGAGCTCTGCAAAGCGACGCGGATATGATCGGGATAAACAATAGAAACCTAAAGACTCTAGAGGTAGACCTTGGAGTGACTGAGAGGATCCTTGAGAGCATCCATCCAGAAGATAAAATAATAGTAAGCGAAAGTGGCGTCAAGACTCCGCAAGACCTTCTTCGCCTGAAGGAAACCGGCGCCCGGGCTTTCCTCATTGGCTCGGCATTGATGCAGACTAGGGATATAAGGGAAACTGTAAAGAGGTTCGTCAAAGCTTGAAGATCAGAATTAAGATCTGTGGAATCACCCGGGACGAGGACCTAGTTGCAGCTATAGGTGCTGGAGCAGACGCTATAGGATTCGTCGTTGGTGTCCCCACGTCCAAGCGAAATCTCTCTCCCGAAAAGGCGGCGAGTCTCGTAAGGCAGGTCCCTGTGTTCACCTCTAGCGTCCTAGTGATGGTTCCTAACACTCTTAGCGACCTCACAGAGACATATGATAGAGTCAGGCCGGATATTCTCCAAATACACGGGAAAGGCGTTCCTAAGGTTGCGGAGATTAGGCAGGCGATCCCAGGAGCCACTCTGATAAAAGGTATTAGATCAGAGCCGGGAAGGGTGTTGAAAGCTGCGGAAGAAGCATGGGGATTTGATGCGGTTCTGCTGGATACATTCATCCCCGGAAAACACGGAGGAACCGGAATCACTAATGACTGGTGGATTGGCAAAAAGATTAGAGAAAACATAGGCCCAGAGAGGCTCATACTGGCTGGAGGGCTAACCCCAATAAACATTTGGGAAGCTATCCAGACAGTAAGACCCTATGCGGTAGATGTCAGTACAGGGGTTGAATCGAGCCCCGGAATCAAAGACCATGAAAAGATCGCGTCGTTTATTGGAAAAGTAAAGGAGATCGAACTATGAGGAAGGGAAGATACGGGAGATATGGGGGACAATATGTAAGCGAAATCCTTATGCCCGCCTTAATAGAGCTGGAGGAAGCTTACGAACGGATAATCCCGAACACCGAATTCCAAGAAGAGTATCAAAAGCTCCTGAAAGACTACGGGGGGAGGCCGACCCCCCTCTATCACGCCGAGAGGTTGAGCGAAGAAGTCGGCTGCAGGGTCTACCTGAAGAGGGAAGATCTTGTCAGTGGCGGCTCCCACAAACTCAACAATACCCTTGGCCAAGCTCTGCTTGCCAAGAAGATGGGGAAGAGAAGGGTAATCACCGAGACAGCCGCAGGGCAACACGGGATCGCCACCATTATGGCCGCGAAAGTATGTGGCTTGGAGGTTCAGGTCTTCATGGGTGTGAAGGACATCAGGCGACAAGCCAGTAACGTGAGGATAATGAAGCTCCTCGGGGCAGAGATTGTCCCCGTAGATATAGGTAACGGTGTATTGAAGGACGCAGTCTCGGATACTTTGAGAGAGTGGGCGTCATGTTCCGGGGACACCCTCTACCTGATGGGGTCCACTGTAGGGCCTCACCCCTTTCCCTTGATTGTGGCGGATTTCCAATCCGTCATCGGGAAGGAATCCAAGCAGCAGTTTCTTGAAAAGGAAAAGGAGCTTCCCGATGCGGTCATCGCAGCAGGGAGCGGAGGGAGTAACGCCTTGGGAATGTTCAAGGCTTTCACTGGGGACAAGGGGGTCAGACTCTACTTCATTGAAGGGGGCGGAGAAGGGCTTGGGGCGGAAAACAGCGCAGCAGCCTTCCAGTTAGGGAGGCCGGGAATCATCCACGGCGCCCTTATGCAGGTCCTCCAAGACGAGCAGGGACAGGTGATGCCATCAAAGACCAGATCGGCCGGTCTGAACTATCCTGCTAGGGGCCCTGAAATATCCCATCTCTGTGAGATAGGCCGGGTTAAGGCAGGCTATTCCTTTGATGTCGACGTTTTTGATGCCGTCGTGACGATGGCTAAGATGGAGGGGATGATCCCCGCCCTCGAGACTGCCCACGCCGTGGCTTATATGATGAAGCATAAAGAGGAGTTCGAGAATGATGCTGCTATAATCTTGAATTACTCGGGACGGGGCGACAAGGATATTGACACAATTATGAGGCATATTTATGGAACTTGAGGGAACGCTGTCAAGACTCAGAGATCGTAGCGAAGGTGCGTTCATGCCGCACGTCTATTATGGAGACCCGACTCCTCTTTTCTCTCAGCAGTTGATAAAGACTCTCGCTGACAATGGAGCTGACCTCATCGAGTTGGGTATACCTTTTTCAGATCCCACGGCCGATGGGCCTACATTCCAAGCTGCTTGCGAGAGATCCCTTGCTATGGGAACCACTCCCTCAAAGTGCATACTGGGAATACAACAGCTGAGGGAAGCAGGAATAAAGCAACCAATCATAGTTACGACCTATTATAACATTCCCTACAATATGGGCGTCGGTAAATTCTTGGAGGAAATAGGGTCAGCAGGGGCCCAAGGAGTCATCGTCCCCAATCTCCCCTTTGAAGAAGCAGAGGAGATGTTGGAAGAGGGAGGAAAGAAGGGGATACATGTGATTCTTCAAGTAGCTCCTACCACGACTGAGTCCAGACTTAGGCGTATTTCGGAAAAAGCCTCCGGATTCCTCTACGTCATGAACGTCGAGGGGGTCACGGGAGCCAGGGATTCCGTCAGCAGATCAACCCTGAAGCTCATCAAGAGAGTGCGAAGGTACACTGAAATCCCGCTTATGGCCGGTTTTGGCATATCGAGGGGCGATCAAGCAAAGGCTCTCATGGCTGCGGGTGCTGACGGTGTCATCGCTGGAAGCGTCTTCGCTAAGATATACGAGAAAAGAACCAGGATGCCTGAAGCTACCCTCGAAGAAGTGGCGGAGCTTTCCATACGAATAAAGAAAGGATGCATTAACGGTTACCCTAGAAAAGGATAGAGTATATGATTTCAAACCCAAAGACGGTAATTATTTAAAGTAATAACGTGAAGAAAACCATATTTAATAAAAAGGAGAAAGCGATGTGTCAATCGGATCTAGTAAGAAGATCCTCCTGACAGAGGATCGAATACCAAAAAAATGGTACTGTGTTCTACCTGATCTTCCTGCTCCGTTGAAGCCCATTCTGAATCCAGCGACCAAAGAGCCAGTAGATCCAAAGATGCTACAGGCGCTATTCCCGAATGAGCTAATCAGACAAGAGGTCAGCCAGGATAGATATGTGCAGATACCTGAAGAGGTACGGGATATCTATCGTCTCTATAGGCCAACGCCCATGTACAGGGCTAGGGGCCTCGAAAAAGCGCTAAAGACCCCCGCCAAGATCTACTACAAATACGAGGGGGTCAGCCCAACAGGGAGCCATAAGCCCAACACGGCAATCGCCCAGGCCTTTTACAACATGAAAGAGGGAGTCGAGAGGCTAACCACCGAGACGGGAGCAGGTCAATGGGGGTCCTCCCTTGCTTTTGCCGGATCATGCTTCAATATTGATGTCGAGGTCTATATGGTCCGTATCAGCTATGATCAAAAACCTTACAGACGAAACATGATGGAACTTTTCGGAGCAAACGTTCACCCTAGTCCCAGCAATCGCACAGATATTGGAAAGAAATTCCTGGCGGAGAACCCAGATAGCACAGGGAGCCTGGGAATGGCTATTAGCGAGGCCGTTGAGGCCTGCGTTAAAGACGAGGGAGCAAAATACAGCCTCGGCAGTGTACTAAATCATGTGTTGATGCATCAGACTGTCATTGGCCTTGAGGCTCAGGAGCAAATGGCTATGGCTGAGGACTACCCAGATCAGATCATCGGTTGTGTTGGGGGGGGAAGCAGCTTCGCTGGGATCATGGAGCCCTTCTACTTGGATAAGGTTAAAGGGATTGCACCTAAGGATGTTAAGTTTACCGCTGTAGAATCCACAGCTTGCCCAAGTATAACAGCTGGGAAGTACATGTACGACCACGGCGACACGGGGCAGATGATCCCGTTAGTACTGATGCATACTCTTGGCCATGACTTCGTTCCGGATCCCATCCACGCCGGGGGGCTTAGGTACCACGGCATGGCCCCAAGCCTCAGCCTTATGGCAAATGAGGGAGTTATCAAAGCCAAGGCCTATAATCAAATAGAGACCTTCGAGGCCGCCAAGTTGTTCACCCAGACGGAGGGGATAATCCCTGCACCAGAACCCGCCCATGCCATTAAGGCCACCATAGACGAGGCTCTCCGCTGCAAGGAGACCGGAGAGGAGAAGACGCTCTTGTTCCTGCTCTGCGGCCACGGCTACTTTGATATGAAGGCCTACGATGATTACCTTGCCGGGAATCTAAAGCCCTTCTCGATGTCCCAGGAACGGATCGATCAGAGCGTTAATAGGGTTAAGATGATGTACCCAGGCCTGAATAAATGACGGAGATGTGCTGATGCAGGATCTAAAGATAGTGGTCAAGGATATCCAGGGACACTGTGACACCATCGAGATGGGGGACTACTTCATCGTCAGAGGAGGACAGATAAGCATCCCAGATGGCCACTTCTGCTATTGGGCCCTTAACGCCATCCTCCCCCTCCTGCCGGCCAAACAGAGGAAGATCGATGAACCCGGGGACTGGATGTCAACGACCTGGGAGGTCCACTGCCCGGACCCCCAAGGAAACGTGATCATGGAAATAATTCCCATAGAACCTCTCTAAGGTGAGCTACATTCCCTTCGGGAACGATGAATTACACCGCTAATTTTTTTTCAATGATTCTAACATCAGGTTCCTTAAGGCCCTGGCAGATTTTAGTTTGACGTCTCCCCCAAAGAAGTCCCTTAGATCTCCGACGAGAGGGGCTACGCTTTTGGGCCCGGATTCGAAAAGCGTGGCGAGATGTTGGGTCTCCTTAATGAATTTCTGGAATAACGCCCACGAGAACACGTTATCATTAACTAGGGAGTGGATGAGTTCTGGCGACTCCCCTACGATGGACTGGGTTACAGACATCTGGATCTTGAAGGTGGGGCCAGCTAGCTCCTTCATGAGTTGGAGATCCCCTTCCGTTAACGCGCAGGCGAAAGCGAGGTTCATGAAATAAGGGAGGGACAGAATGGAGGCCATGCATCGATCATGGACCTTTGGGGTCAAAGGGATAAGTTTCGCCCCTGGAAAAAGCATTCTGGCCATCTCCATTTCCTTCAGGGAATCGTTGACGCTGACGACCGCGAAAGTCTCCCCTTTGAATGTGTCTATATCAGGTCCGAACATGGGGTGAACTGAGAGAGGTCGGATTCCCCCGGATTTTTTTAAAGCTGGTATCGTTTTCATCTTAAACGAGGCTATCTCGCTGATGATAGTATCAGATCCTTTAGGGGGCTCTACATCAGTTACAAGCCCGGGCACTGTTTCAGTCGTTGCACAGATTAAAACGAGGTCCACACCGGATACCGCCTCAGGAAGTGAGGTCGAATGCTCTAAGCGGTAACGCTCCGCCAAGGCTTTTGCTTTTCTCGGTTTGACATCGTACAGTTTAATTGTATGACCCTGTTCCGTTAGGAGCCTGGTAAAAACACTCACCCATTTTTCCGGCTCCAAGAATGGTTGTTATCATCCCGATCCCCCTTAGATGGAACCAAATAGTGAAACGGGGTTTATTTAATGCTTCTCGTTAGGTTTACATACCCATTCAAGGGGGACTAGGAGAAAAAGGGGGGTACTTGCTTCTGAGGCTACAAAGTCACGCTCTTAACCATCCACCGTAGACCGGGTACATGGAACAGAGAACTTCAATAAACGCCGGATTCCCTGTAGCGTTCTACTTCAAAGCGCTCCCCAACGCTGGGGCGACCTCATCAGGGTCTTCAATCCGCTCTGAGTGGATCCCCAAACCTTCTACAACTCTGGAGGTGTTAACGATATCAAAAGGGGTAACCTCTGAGGTGTAGGGAGAGTGACCATTGCCCCAAAAGACAGGGCTGTATCCTGAGTTGTTAATATGACCCGTTGTGATCCCCAACCTGCTACTGACCACCGCTTCATAGTTGCCTACCTGGTAGCTAAAGCCGGCGTCCCCATTTACGCTAACTATCTCGCGTCCAGGCATCGCGAGCTTGGCCCCCATTGCGACCCCAAGGCTAAAGCCAAGAGTGGAAACGTTTCCCCAGCCCATGAATCCGTAGGGGATAATGGCTTCATAGACAGTACTGAGTTGGTCCCGGGTATTTCCAGACTCGTGTGTAACGAAGCGGTTCTTCCGGTCTAGAGAGGCCATGATCTCAGCATAAACCCGGTAAGGATTAACGGGGGGCTCTCCAGACTCCATTAAGGAGTCATATTTCTCCGCCTTCGTTCTCTTGACTGCCTCGATCTCATTTGTAATATCCTTCCTCTTGAGAGCCCCCCGTCTATCAAGCTCCACGATTAGCTGCCAAAGTACGAGCTTTGTATCCCCAACCACGGCATGCTCTGTTGGATATATTCGGTTAATATTAGACTCCTCAACAACGTAATGGATGATCTTCTTCGCCGACGCGCTTGAAATACCCTGGCTGAAGAGCGAGGGCGAGAGACCACAACCGATGGCGAGAACAAGATTGGATCTTTTAATGAAATATTCGGCGGGATCCCCCCGGACACAAATGAATAGAGGATGGTCCTCGGGGAAGCAGCTCTTTGCATTCAAGGTAGTGAGGACAGGGGCTTTTGCCAGCTCTGCGAAGCTAAGGAGTTCTTGACATGCATCAGCGTAGAAGGTCCCCTGGCCTGCGATGATGAGGGGTCTCTCTGAGGAGTGAAATGTCCTGATGGCAAATTCAACGTCTTTGGGATCGGGTCATAGTCTTCCAACTCTTGACCGGGAGTAGGGGAATTCCTCTATGTCATATTTCCCCAGGCCCGAGGAAGCTGAAGGAGTACTGGGCCGGGGAGCCAGTTCTTGAGGCTTGTAAAGGCTCGTCTCATGAACTCCGGGACCCTTTTAGCTGCGTTGATGTATCCGCTCCATTTGGTGACGCTCTGGAACGCGTCATTAATACTATATCTGGGCATCCCTAGTGAATCGTCGGGTACCCCATCGGTGAGACAGAGAAGGGCCGACTAGTCCTCGTACGCCTGGGCAAGGGCACCGTACGCCATCTGTGTGCCAGCTAGGTTGAGACCTTCCATCACAGAGCAGACACCGAAACGCTTCCCGTTGGATACATGGAAAAAGGCATCGGCATCCGCCACGGCATAGCACTCATCTCGGACCATGAAGTTGGGGATCCCCTCCTCGCAGCATGCATTAGTGAAAATGTTGGTAGGAAAAGTGCATACTTCCGTTAATACTTCCGCCTTAAGTATCTTGACCAGGCCGTTTACGGCTTCGGCTTTCAAAAGGATACCCCCTAGGCTAAGTCCCACCCTAGGAAAAAAATCCGGTTATAAAGAATGCTTCAGCCGCAGAACCTGTGAACCACCCGCTCCAGAACCCTAGCAGTATTGACAACAGAGTCAATATCAACATATTCCACCGCCGCGTGGGACCCTGAGCCTACTGGACCGAAGGCCACAGCGAAGGCTCCTTTTTTTGCAATGATCTGGGTGTCCATCCAACCTGAACCTCCAACGAAGTGAGGGGTCTCCCCTCTTACCTCCTGGGAACACTCGATGAGTACCCTACATATCTCGGAGTCAGTGGAAACCTCGAGGGGACCCCTGAAAAAGGTGATCTCATAACTCCCGTCAAACTTTGGATCGATATCGCTGATAGAAGTCAAAAGGCTTTCCAGCTCGGTTTCGACATCTTCCTTTGTCTCCCCAGGGATGAGTCTTCTCTCTACTTTGAGATTGCAGCGATCGGGATAAGTGCTTAACTCTCTTCCCCCGACGATGATAGAGGAGTGGACTGAGGGGGGCCCCACCAGTCTGTGAGAGCGTTTCATCAGCGATTCCTCTTGGAAGCTATCAAGGCCCACTTGGACCTTCCCCATCTTTGCAATGGCATCCACACCGATCTGCCAAGCGCTCCCGTGGGCAGAGATCCCACGAGTCTCAATATCAATCCACGCGAATCCCTTGTGAGCAACGAGGATCTGGAACTCGGTGGGCTCGCAGACGATCACAGCGTCGATGTCGACTTCCTTCATGAGGGCCTCAGTACCGATGCTTGCGAACTCTTCGTCACAGACTGCCGCGACGATCAGATCGCCTCGGAACTCCTTACCTGAATTCACGAGAGCCTTTGTAGCGGTGAGAATCGCTGCGAGACCTCCCTTCATGTCGTTAGTCCCCCTTCCGTAAAGCCTCCCCTCCTTGATTACAGGGTCTAGAGGATCGATCTCCATGTACTCTATTCCCACGGTGTCTGTGTGTCCATTGAGCATTAGAACGGGGCCCTCGCCCTCAGCCTTGAGGACGCCAACGGCGTTCACTCTACCCGGCTTTATCTCTGTTATATGTGTCTCCATGCCGAGGTCTTGCAGGTATTTCCCTATGTATCCAGCTATCTCCGCTTCTCCAGGAGCACCTGGAACAAGACTAGGGTTGACCGAGTTGATCCTTACGAGGTCTTTTAGAAGATCTATGGTCTCATAGGCATCAACTAGGTCGTGAACTCATCCATGTGTCACCCCTTTTGGTCACGATCTCAGAGGCTATTAAGACCTTACACAAAGTTAGTTTGTCCAGAATACCATCAGGCTATATCAAAAAAAACACGAGGTTCCACTGGCTCTCAAACAGAAAGAGGGTAACCCCTGCCCAGATAAAAGAACCTTAATCAACGAGAGAGTCTTAAATAAGGAATCCCTGAGGAGTCTTCAACTTAAGGTGAGTGTGGTTGGTAAAATTAAATGAAGTGCGAGGCTTCATCAAGAAGCAAAGCCACAACTACCGGATGATCCTGGTGAGAAGCGCAGGATCAAACTTCCTAATGAACCTCACGAGGAACTATTTCTCTATTTACACTACTGGTCTGGGCGCGAATGCCATCACTCTGGGCGGGATCCGAAGCATCAGCGCCACGGTGAACATGATCATCTCTCTCCCCTCAGGTTGGCTCTCCGATAACTACAACCTGAAGAAGGTGATGGGGGTTGGGATGCTAATCCAGATCATCATGAGTGCCCTCATGGCATCAGCTAGAGACTGGACATGGATCCTCATTTCCATGGCCTTAGATCCTTTCACGATGGCTCTGATGTTCCGCAGCCAAACTATAATTATGTCAAACGCCCTTAAGGACGGGGACCGGGCCACCGGCTTTGGACTTAGGCAGATCTTTGGCCAAACGGTAGGGATCATCGCACCCATCCCCGCCGCTCTCATCGTGGGGTACTTCGGTGGGCTAAACGTCGAGGGCATCCGCCCCCTCTTCTACTTAAAGGCAGTTGGACTAGCGATTCTATACGCCTATATCTACAGGAGACTTGACGATGTACCTCCTCATCCTAGATCTGATAAAAGGTCTGTTTTCCAAGACTTTAGAGAGATTCTTTCTGAGGGGAAAGGGCTTAAGACCTGGCTGATTGTGAGTGGACTTGGGTCCATGGTATGGGGGATGATGGAGCCATTCACGTTCCTCTATGCAGCCAAGATAAAAGGGGCTAACGCGCTCACCCTGGGAATCATGACAACGGTATCCATCCTAGCCACAATCATCTTCTCACTCCCGATTAATGAGATTGCAGATAAAAGAGGGAGAAAGTTCGCTACTTTTCTCATCAGGCCCGCCCTGTACATCTGGATGATCATGACGGTCCTGGCTCCCAGCCCCTCATGGCTGGTCCTTGCCTGGTTCTTCAGGGGGATCGGGCTCAGCTCAACAGCCTACGACACCATCGCATTGGAGCTCGTGCCTCCCAACCAGAGAGGGAGATGGCTTGGAATCACGAACACCTTCAGCAGCATTATCAGGATACCGGCACCCCTCATTAGCGGGTTCCTCTACCGAGGGAGCTACTCCTATCTGATCTTCCTCATCCCATTCCTCATAGATCTAATGCTGAGAATGCCCCTTCTTCGTTGGAAAGTCCCAGAGACGGGTGTAAGACTGCAACAAGTAGAATAAAAGACTCTACGCCTCTGTGCAAGACCATGGTCCGAGGAGGAAGGCTTAACCCTGTGTCCTCTTCTTTATCTAGCGATGAATAGCGGGTCTTTCTGTCAAAAATGTGGAGTTAAGATGGATGAAGGCCTCGCCTTCTGCCCTAGTTGTGGGGAACGTATAATGGAGCCCGGAGGAGGTTCAGCCAGAGGAGGAAAAAATGCGAGGGCTAGCGACCATCTATTTTGGAGTTTCAATATGGCTATGGCTAACCCTATGGTCTTCCTCCCGGTCATTATAGGGGGACTCATCTCAAGCACGATGCAGTTCTGGGAGAGCGGCGGGTTAATAGTCTCGATTTTCGGACTTGTCGTGCTCTTAATATTAAACTTTATGGCGATAGATATGTCCCGCGACCTTTATATGAACGAGCCGTTGGATCTGGGAAGCAGTTTCAGTTACGCCACGGGGAGAATTGGGACATTCTTCGTGGCATCTATTATCGCAGGAATATTCTATTTAACCATAGTCCTCACACCCATCGCGATACTCTTGATGGTGATAATCGTCGTTGACGAGACGGGTATCGGCGACGCGCTTAACCAAACCTTCAGAGTCCTCGGCAAGGACTTGAGGGACATCATTGTAATACTGCTCGTGACCATCATAGGCTACTTGGTACTGGAAAGAGTCCCCATTGTGGGGGGTATCCTAGCAGCTGCCTTCGGCCAAATACTAAATTTAACCTTCATCGACATCTACGATAGGTATAGAAGAGGGGATGCGGAGGGAAGCCGAGTTGATGGTACAAGTGATTTTTCACGCTCCTAGGGGGGTTG